>JAGXKX010000117.1 GCA_018335015.1 Candidatus Bipolaricaulota bacterium | reverse complement strand
TAATCCGACAGCCATTCCTATAACGAGTAACAGCATTTTGTTCACCTCTATTCTATATTTCATTTCGGCAAAGCCCTCTCTGACTCGTTATTCGAAAAACCCAACTACTTAGCCTTTTCAAGAAAAGTGTTCCATTAGGGATCTTTTAGATAAAATCACCCCTGGAGAAAGAAGAGAAGTAAGCTCTTTGCCCATTGTCCTCTTCCGCGAGCCTCAATTTCAATAGCTTTTCTCGCCAACCTCTCTTCTTCTCCCTGACGGAGAAGTTTCTGGTGATCAAACTTGGCCAGTTGTTCCATTTCAAAACTGTTCATTATTGGTCACTTCCTCTCTCGCCTCCGGACGTCATATTTAGTTCTTGCAACTTAGTTTACTGCTTCGAACTTCGGTGTAAATCTATATTCGTATTTTATCACCGCAAGAAGAAGAATAATCGGCCTTTGGACCCGCTGGAGGTACGTCAAAAGTCCCAGACCCATAAATATTTCTCAGTCATATGACGCTATCTTATTTGCGAGACGTGTCGAGCTTGTTAAGTGATCTGAAGCTCATTCGGGAACAGATAAAAGTCTGGAAAGTCCTGTGACCAAAGAAAAAACTTCTATTATTATGGTTATAGCCGGCCTTCTTCTCTTTTTGGGTCCAAATCCCATAAGTTGGAAAAATCCCGGAACACCGTTAAAATGAGGTCAGGTGTAAAACTGAAAAGCTGACATATAAAGTGACTATTTTGCAATTTCTACCGTATACAGGTGGAACAGGTGTTAACGATTATTATTCCTCCAGGAGGTGAAAAAATGGAATTCGAATTCAAAGTGGAGTCCGATCATCTAAGGCGGGACGGCCCGGCGGTCGACGCGGCGGTCGACAAATATACTTCTTCTTTTTGGCCATTTGGTCGCAAGCAGAAGGCCCACAAAGAACTTAAGAAAAGGCTAAACGAAATAATTGAAAAACACGACATCGAAAAAGACGAACAGCTCAACAATACTTTCCTCAGAGTAAAGGGAGTTGAGTCAAAAGAGGAAGCGCAAGAAGTAATCGAGTCTTTCAAGGAAGACCTGCGTGAGTTCTACCAGGAGGAATTAGGCCTCGATACACCCCCAATAGAGCTATCTACGGAAAACTAAAATAGGGGCTCAAATCAATCAAAATTGCTTGAGTTCCTTTTATCCTTATACATTTTTACATCCGCCTCTTTTAAGGCTTCCTCCACGTCCCCATCCTGGTCGGGATTCCATTGGGAGGATCCCATGGCAAGAGTTAAGGTAAAGTCTATTAGATCCGACTGCTCGTTCCA
Organism: Candidatus Bipolaricaulota bacterium; assembly: GCA_018335015.1. Classification (GTDB taxonomy): domain Bacteria; phylum Bipolaricaulota; class Bipolaricaulia; order M55B111; family M55B111; genus JAGXLP01. Next base: position 2,985 of record JAGXKX010000117.1, on the reverse strand, counting down.
AATCCGTAGCTCCTCTTCTATCCGGCTTACCGTACTGTCTACCTTTTTGGTTTCGGGCAACATTATTAGGAACTCGTCGCCACCGTACCTGACTACGGTATCGGCGTCCCGGACGTTATCCTTCAGCAGGGTGGCGACTTCCTGCAGCACTTCGTCTCCTGTTTGATGGGTGTAGCGGTCGTTTATCTCCTTGAACCGGTTGACGTCAGTCATTAAAAAGGCAAGTGAACTTCCGTACCTCTTACATTTTTCTACTTCCTTTCCTAGTGTCTCGTTGAAGTACCTGCGGTTGTACAGATCGGTAAGGGGGTCCCTTATCGCCTGTTTTCTTAACTGCTCTTCGAGTCTGATTCGCTGGATCTCTTCGTTTAAGTGGTCGGCGAGGATTTCGGCGAGTTCCACGTCGCTTCGGTCGAAACTACCAACTTCTTTCGAAATAACCTGGAGGGTACCTACTTCTCCAATAGGGACGCTGATGAAGGCTCTCCACTCTTCTTTTGTTGGTTTCGCCTCCGGATGGTCTCGAACGTCCTTGCCCCAGATCGTCTCCCCTTCCTGAACGGTTTTACCCCCGATACCTTCACCAACCTGGAATGCGGTGGTTTCTTCACGATCTAACCCACCCGAAATTGCCTTGGGTACCAGGTAATCTTCTTCTCGGAGGTCAATGGCGCAAATCTCGAAGTCGAGCATCTCTTCTGCCGCCTCTACTGCACTTTGGGCCAGGTCCTTTTCGGACTCCTGTTGCTGGAGGAGGTCGACGGCCTCGTGGAGGTTGCGGAGCTTGCTCCTTTCTTCTTGGAGGCTTTGCTCTAACTTCTTTCGCTTTGTGATGTCTCTGTCCATTCCCAGGAACCCGATTATATTACCGTCGGCGTCCCGGCGGGGAAGCTTGTTTATCGAGTACCAGCGTTTTTCCCCGGTGGGTAAAGTTACCACCCTTTCCCTTCCGATTACGGGCTCCCCATTGAGGGCCCGTCTTTCGTCCTCCATGATCTCCTCGGCCTCCTTGGGCCAGAAGTCCCTGGCGGTCTTTCCTATCATATCCGTCTCCTCCATGGCCAAAAGTGATGTGTATTCTTCGTTTGCTCGTTCGAAGCGGTGTTGGTCATCCTTGAAGTAAACCAGGTCGAGGCTGAGTGTCATTATGGATTCAAACAGTTCCCGTTCGGCCCGAAGCTTTCTCTCAATTTCTTTTTCCTCGGTAATGTCTACAGCATTGCCTGCTATGGCCGGGCTTCCCTGGTACTCGACTAGGGAGGGAAGAGACCGGACCCAAACCGCCTCTCCTTCCTTAGTTAGAATCTGATATTCCACTCTCTCCGGCAGCCCCGAGTCGTCTCCGGTCAGTGCCTTTTTTGTCCATTTGGCTATCTCTTTCCTGAAGTCGGGGTGAATGAGCTCACGGAGGTCGGTATCCTTCAGTTCTTCCCTGCTGTATCCGGTTAGGTTTTCGAAACTTTCGTTTACGTACTTGAAATCTCCATCCTGGAATAGGTAAATAGGCTGGGAGGAGCCCCGGGCGACTATTTTGTACTTCTCTTCGGCTTCTTTTCGTTCGGTAATATCGCGTACGCTTACAAGCATCCTTTTCCTCCCACCTACTTCCAGGATTCTGCCTCTAAGTTCAACCGGGATTTCGGTTCCGTCCTTGTGTAGGTTCACGGTCTCAATCGGCTTCCCTGATCTGGTTGCTTCGTCTATCTGGTCGGGTAGAAAGACCGGCTGGCCATCGGGAACTATCTTTTCGACGTCCCGCTCCAAAAGCTCCTCTCGGTCGTAGCCGAGCAGCTTGCAGGCTTCGGTATTGACGTCGAGTATATTCCCGTCGAAGTCCTCTAAAAATAGGGCTTCCGGCAGGTACTTTATTAGTTCTTTTGTTTCGTAGGCCGAAAAGGACATTGTATATATCCCTCTTTATTGTTCTCCGAACTTTAAGCTTTTTCCTTTATTATATCGAGGAAGGCCTCGACGATTTCCGTGTCGAACTGGATGCTCAAATTCTCCAGGGTTTCTCTCCTGGTCGGTCAACATGTGTGAGTGACCAACTGAAATCTCCAGCGGAAAGTCTAAAAGATCCGACTGCTCGTTCCAACCTTTTACCTGATGGAGGGCTGATGGAGGAGACTTCCGTGGCGGGCTCTGGATATTATATACCTGGAGAGCGTTAGAAGGGAAGTTGAGCTAAGGCGTATTCCAGTATTAGGAGATTTCTCTCATCCCGCTTCCGTCGAGTTGGAGGTAAGGTTCCCCGCCACAGGGAATACATATATCTGAGCCATTCTCGTCCCCTATTCCCTTTGGGGCCATGTACTTTTCTCCGCAGCGGCTACAGTATTTGTCCTCGTAAATCGGAGCGTAATCAGGGAGGTCGGGAGATTCGACCGTCTCAATCTTAAATAGTTCCTCTATTGGCTTATGTATCAGATCGAAAGCGATTTCAGTCCAGGCCTGTTTGAGTGCCTGTTCGTCTTCTTCCGTTCCTTCTCGATTTTCCACTACTTTTTCAAACAGATCCGTCCTGTCGGGGTAATTTTCCTCTAAATAGTCCTCCTGGTTGTAGTACAACCTTATACCTTTACCCTCGCGAATTGCCATTGTAACAGCTGTCTTACCGTAATCTCTGTAAATGAGCGCGTTGTTTCCGAACGTGCACCCGGTGGAATATTGAATCCCGTCACTAAAACAGCTATTAGTCTCAAGTATTGCAACCAAATCCTCCATGTCACCGGAACCACCACCCAACTCCTTGAGAGCGTACTGACCGGCCATTACGCCCAGCGCGAGAAACGGACAGTAGTGGCCGTGAAGTACACCTGCCCTTAACAATAGTTCCTCCAGATCTCCCGTTTTGACTAGCCTGTCGATTTCCGACCGCGGTTGATCTTTTTGAATTTCCTCGTTGCCCGACCTATCAAACGGAGGTGCATAGGGCTTAATGTCTATCACTGGCGTGTCGTTAATCGCGTCCAGGCCCTTGACTCG
>JAGXKX010000116.1 GCA_018335015.1 Candidatus Bipolaricaulota bacterium | reverse complement strand
TCGTTCTCATTGCATGGGTTGCAACATTTAGTTGTCTCCTTTTAGCCACTCCAGCTCTGGCCCAGGAACAATGTGAGCCTAACTTTAACCCTTCCGGTAAGTCAATATCCGGTAATCCTGGCGATACAAATATCCTGCTTACTCAGGTCATTGTTGATAACATAGGTTCAAACTATGAGTGTCCCCCAAAGGTAGATATCGCCAAGCCTCAAATAGACTGGATTAGTCAACCGCCCCCGCAGGGATCGATAGACCTCCTGGACCCTCCAGCTCAAGATTTTTCAGGTTCGGATTATCCCGATTCGACGACGTTCGATATTATGATGGAACTGTCCTCGAATTTATCACCAGGTATATATAAGTTTAGAGTTGCAGTTGATTCAAGCTGTGCTGATGGTTGTATTGAAAAAAGGGTTTTTGATTCTGATGCAACTTCCGGAGTATTTACCCTAACCGTATTCCCCAGCGGAGAGTTTCAGTGCTGCCAGCCGTCCATTGGCAACCAGTTGGTCTCTGCAGTTGACCCCGGCAGTTCTTTACCGATCGCGGCCGTAGAGATTGACAGCAATTGCTCCGGCTATGTCGGAGCTTCCGGCTCAATGGTCGCCAATATATCTTTAACTACCAGTGTCAACTCAGCTCCGAGTTCCGGCAGTATGAGTTTTTCACTATCATCTGGCACGGTAGACGTCCCCTACGGCGGGAGTTCTTCAGTGAATATAGTAGGTAATTTTTCCAAGGATCTTTCGCCGGGTTATTACGAGGTTGAAGTAACGGTTACAGCCAGGTGTGGAGACTCCCTATACGCGAGTAAGACTTACACCGCCAAGGAAACTTTCACACTCTACATCCAGCCTGTAGTGGAGAACGAGTGCTGTTTGTCCGTTCTCGGTCCACAGCTGAATAACGCTGGAGTACCTGGCGATAGGGTGCCGCTTGCGACGATTAGTATTTCCAATACATGTTATTTCGACACTAAAGATTTCGTCTCTCGTCCCATGGTTACACTGGAGGATCTAGATATATTTCCATCTCCTGGTGCGGGAAGAATATTCCTGTTACCCGTTCCTCAACAGCCAGAGGTCGGATCGGGAGAATACGAAACTGTTACCATCTATGCGGTACTCACAGAAGACGTCCCAACCGGTTTTTATCAAATTGATTCTACCTTTAAAGTAGAGTGTGATTCACCTTCTCAAAAAAGCCAGGCGCACGAAGTGAGTGGGAATTTTACACTTTCAGTCCAGAGCGAAAAAGATCGCTCTTTCTTCAGGGGCTTAACAATACCTAGCTCGTTCATGAACGGAGTATGTGCTGCACCAGGCTCGACTGTTCTTATCCCGATTTCAAGTATTCAGAACCCCGAAACTTTTAAGTGGGAAGGTAAGGTTAATTTTGACAACGGCGAAAAAGAGGCAAAGCTACTGGCTGCATCACACAACGCAGTTGTAACGGTTATCCCACCGGGTCTTGAGGGGAATGTAAACCTCCGGGTAAGAGGACCAGAAGGGGTTAGTAACACCGTTTCGATAAAATTGGATAAGGCCTGTGCCAGTAACCAGGGTAATGAGGTCACGGAAGAGCAGCTGCGCGAGTGGGCTAATCAGGTCCCGGAGGATTTAATGGAGAGAGCCACGGACCAGACCGGTCAATTCTTGAACTTTGTCCCCGGCGAGGTTCTTGTCCAATTTACAGGAGACCCCGGACAGCTGGAAGCGTTTAAAGAAAAATACGGAATAGTTGCCTTTGACCGGATTCCCCCTACGGACTTTTACGTTGCGAGGCTGGGGGACAGGGGTATCAGAAACACAATTCAGACCGCTGATGGTTTGAGCGGGGAAAGCGGAGTTCAATATGCATCCGAAAACGGCCTTATGACATTGATTCAGGAGGATCTCAATGATCCTAATTTAGGAGAGCAGGAACAACTGCAGGCAACAAACATATTTACCGGCTGGCGTACGTTTTTCCCAATTCAGGGACAGGGGATCAGGATAGCAATAGTTGATACCGGGCTGGACCTTGGCGTTAAGGACGAGGTTAGAACATCCAGCTTTGCACCGAACGGTGTGGACGTAAGCAGCGGTAGCCAGGACCTCACGCTCCTGCTTGGTACTTCCACAGCTGACGACAGGAGGGGGCACGGAACCATAGTATCCGGCATAGCTTCCGCTCGGGGAGATAACCAGAAATATGGTGCCGGTGTTGCTTTTAATAGCCGGGTTATACCGATAAAGGTATTCGGTCGGAGTAGATTTGCCTCCCAGGAAATTATAGCCAAAGGCCTGATAGCCTCATTCTACCTGGAAGCGGACGTTGTAAATATGAGTCTGGGGTGTTCCCGCTGTCGACCCTCTAAAGAGCGACAGACAAGAGAGTATTTTGATAAAGTGCTGGACTTCTTATATGAGGATTTTGAGAGGAAATCTTTGACTCCTCCAATCATAGTTGCCGCTACGGGAAACGACGGTGAAGGAATAGTAGACACACCCGCGGCTGATCCCCGGGTAATTGCGGTAGGTTCGTATAATATAAAGACGAATTCGAGAAGTTCATTTTCAAATTACGGGGAAGAGGTCGATTTTGTAGCCCCCGGGGAGAACGTTTATACGACTTTAATCGGTGGAGAGTTCGGCGACGCCGGTTCCGGAACGTCTTTTTCTTCCCCGCAGGGCGCGGGATTGGTGGCCTTGATCCTGTCAACTCAGCCAAAATTAAAAGAATTGGGGGTAGACGCCGTAAGGCAAAAAATGAAAGAATGTTTTGTAAAAGACGTGGCAGAACCCGGCTTTGATCAAGAGACGGGTTGGGGAAGTATCTATATTCCCGATCCCGATGACGTCGATCCCAGTAAATGCCTTACGTTTAATAAACCTGGAGAGTCAGAGTAAACGTAGATTATCGTACTTATAATACCTTTTGGGTGATGTTGTTGAACCGTTCTAAGATTGCCTCCATTGGGACGATTGCATTTTTAATATTTCTCTTAATCGCACCTCTGGCAGGCGGAGATCCCGCTCTTGAAGGTACGCTTAAGACGGGTTTGAGTATCGCTACAAGAGATTGCAAGGTGGAGTACGGCTCCATAGTATGTTCGGAAATCCCCGAAGAGGAAGACGAAACTCCCATGTTCTTCGAGAGTCTATTGGATATGGAGCTTTCCGATATATTTGGTCCGGGCGGGGACATAAGGAGTATTTCCGAGATATACCATCCTTATACACCGTATTCTGGCTTAACGTTTCAGGCACTTACCTCCGAGACGTTGCTCGGGGAGATTGCCTCGATGGAGAACCAAATTGTATTCTCCCCCAATATTATCCTTTATACAACCCCTGACAAAAGGACAGAGTGGTACGGAGATACATTTGAAAATCTGGCGTTTCGAAGGTACAAATCCTCTCTTGAATTTGGTCTGGTTGGGTTAACCGCAAACACCACATTAATTCTGGACAACTGGCAGGACGAGCCGGAAAATCAGCCAGACATTAATACTGGTTTGATCATCGAGATTTCCGGGGAGACCGACGAGGAAATTTTACTCGAGGCTGAGGCGAGAATAGGAGCGAAAGAAGGGGTGACCTGTTTTGGAAATTGCCTCGGTCCGCTGAAACTTCAGGAGATAGCCATTCAGGAGAGTATTGGGTTCGAGGAGTTTTTGTTTTCTGCCGACAATTTCTCATTTTGTGAAGTAGACCTGAGTCTGTCCGGTAAGTTTTCCTCTGACAATGGTTTTAATGGGATGACAGTTAGGGGGACTAGAACCTGGGATCTTAACGGCTCCAAAGTCACTCTCGCTTCCAGCCTATCCGTTACAGCCGTAGCATTTGTTCCCTTCGGGACTTCCGTTACCTGGTCAGGGGACCCTTTTGTGATATCAATTTTCTTTGATGAAACCTATAAACTGAGTAACGCGTCTAAGTCACTTCAATTTAATCCCGATTTGAGAGATTTGGAAATAGATGGACTAAAATTTGGAGGTCAGGCACTGCTTGACCAGCAGCTAAATCTCAATTTAACTATACCTACGGACCCTGTTGACTTTACAGCAGGTCTGAGGTTTGAACACGAGAACAAGTTTTACAGTCTAAATTCGGGTATACTTAGCGCACAGCTAGATCAAGACTCGTTCGGAGCCAAAATCATACTGGCCTTCCGTGAAAATTCTAAAATAATCAAAATAGAGACGGAATTGGAATTCTAAAGAATCAAGACATCTATTTCTGGTTTCATTATCCGAACAATCTTGGACCGCCCTCCGCGCTAAGGTCCGGGGATAATGTTCTCTGATGGAAAAA
>JAGXKX010000115.1 GCA_018335015.1 Candidatus Bipolaricaulota bacterium | reverse complement strand
GAGACGATGACCGGTCAGAATATTGGGGCTCAGAGATTCGACCGAGCCGAGCGCGCCAATTACGTCGCTGCCCTGGGGATGTTCCTGGCGATGACTTTACTGGGAGTGGCGATATTCTTTCTCTCCCCGTTCATCGTATCTATCTTCACCAACAATGAACAAGTAATTAGCGTGGGGGCGGAGTTTTTGAAATATATTTCGCTAACCTTCGGGTTCGTAGGTTCCGCCAGGGTCTTTTCCGGGGGGTTCCGGGGAGCTGGGAAAACGATGGTAGCCGCCGGAATAGCTGTTCTGATCCTGGGGGTTATCCGTTATCCTTCTGCGTTGTTCCTCTCCGGAAGGCTTGGTCGCACCGGAATATGGTGGGCGTTCGTTATTTCCAACGTGGCTGCACTTTTCATTGCCTACTCCTGGTTTAAACAGGGAACCTGGAAAAGAAAAATAATAAAAGAAGAAGCCGAAAAAGGTGAAGTTGCCGAGGAACTCTCAACCATCGAAGAAACTATAACCGAATAGGCCTCTCGTGAATACTACACTCTCACCCGTTTGGTGAAGGCGAGACACAATTCTTTGCAAGTCAGTGACTACATCGTATCTTGCTTTCGCCTGTCTGGAAATTAATTAACCTAAAAATTTGAACCTCGGAAAAATCCCTGTAACCGGGTAACCGGAGGTCGATAAAAACTAGAAAATTAAGCACAAAAATTGTGAAAGATTTGAGATTCACCCGGTTTTCCCGGATCTATTCTCGAACAGCCTGGTCATTATGCCCGCTATCAATCCACCAACCGCGTCATCCAGGAATGGAGGTAGGTTGCCCAGGATCCCGGGTTTATTCCTGTCGTATCTGACGAAATTGAACAGGGCGTTCTTTCCCCCGATGTATTCAGCAATGTCAATTCCGATCAACTCGTCGGAGACGAGCTGTCCGGGGTCCCCAGTCAGGTCCAACCGGTCCTTCTCCCTTTCAAGGTAGAATCCAGTAGAAACGAGCAAGTGGATATTAGGGTCTTTTGCGTAAGTCTCCAGGATTTCTAAGAATTCTTTTCTGGACTCTCCTTCATCTTCTATCTCGCCCACCAGTAACTGAAAGGCGGTATCCACTAAATCTTCCCTGGTTATTCCTCTTTCGCTCAGCCTGGCAAGAATTGTTCTCCCGGGAGAATACCCGTTATTGGACCCTAGTGCCTCTATAACACCATTTTCTACGAGGCCGTAAACGGACTTTCCCAGTTCCGTTGCGGTTCCCGAGTAGTCAACGCCGCTTTCGTCATGCGTTTTTGGTTTGGCAACCGCAATTGCGTCCGTTGGTGTTCCCGTAATTCCCTCTCCGTTTTTTATGATATCCAATCTTCTAAGTGCCGAAACTTTTGCTTCTGTAATGACGATAAAAAGGTTAGAGAGCCCCGTCGGAGAAAGATTTACGTCGGTATAGACTATTACGTTTATCGTGTTATGGTAGTGGGAATCAATGGGATCCCCGACTCCGGCAGTAATAACGGCTTTAACTTTCCCCTCCCCGAAATCGGTTTCGTCGATAAAAGCTGTTTTTACGTCAACGGCCGTAACAAAACCGACAACACTGTTCAGCTCTTCCCGGGATAGAGTGGTTACCTGCCTGAAGTAGTCTCTTATTGGACCTTCCTGATCTACGGTCGTAGTATGGTTGATTATTTTATCGGCTTCACGCAGTCCTCCGTTAAGCGGGGCTGAACTGAGCACTGCGAAATTGCCGGATAACTCTATACACTCTTCCTTCTGGTCGATTCTCATTACATTCTCCTTATGTAATTGGGCGGGAATTCATTCCTTCCTTCCTCTTAGGTAACTTTCATGGGCAAGCTTCCACTGCAGGTATCCTCCAACCAGGCTTTTTAGCTTTACCTGGAGTTTAGAATCAAGTTCACCGGCCAACCTGTCACTTATCTCTCCTTCCTGGGAGTAGATATATACCGTTAAACCTTCGGGAAGGGTTTGGACCCAGGCCGGGAAGTCTTCCTTCGGCACGTTTTTTGCCCCCAGGATATGACTTTTTTCGAACTGACCACGAGACCTAACATCAACGAGGACTGTGAATTCTTCGAGGATTTCCTCGGAGTTCACTTGATAGGTAGCTTTGGGTCTTACCTGGGTGGAGATCTTGATTCTATGGGGGCTGTTAGGAGCATTTGTGAAGAGAATTACCTCTTTTTCCGATTCTTTGCCACCTAGTCCGGTAGTATCGAAAAGGAACTTAAATTCCCCCGATTCGCCGGGGCCCAGGTCACCGGCTGGGCTACTAAGCAGTTTCACACAAGTACAGTTGACCATATAGTGCTCGATCTTCAGCCTGGAGTCGCCCGAGTTAGTTACCGCAAAAGTCCCCCTTTTAATCTGTCCTTCGGTGGTAATTCCGAGGTCGATTTTCCCGTCCTTCTCGGGACTTAACTCGGGTTCCGCCATAGCACCCAGGACAACCCCAAGTACGCATATAACAATTAGAAAAAAGGCCGTCGCAGATGGTTTGGAACCTGTCATGGTTAATTGGTTTAGTACCCCCTCTGATAAAGTTTCGGTAGTCTTACCTCGCCGGCGGCCGTAGAGAAAAGTCGGAAGAATTAACCCTCGTAGTCCATCGCCCTCTCTACCCTGTTGAGACCGGAAGGGTGGTCGTAAAATAACCATTCCACCAGTCTGGGAGGAGCGGGGTTGCCAAGATTTTGCTGAGATAATTTTACGAGCGCCTCTCCAAGCGCGTTCGGGTTATCAACTAGATTAAGGCTAAAACCGTCGGCCGCTCTCTCCCTAATTCTTGATAACCAGTTCTTTAAAGGGGAGAGGGTAAATAATATTATCTCCATCATTCCAAGTATTACCGGCAGAGCTGATACGTTCAGTCCCAGCGAAAAGTAACCCAGCACCGGGTCTATAAACCTTGCTATGAGATAAAAACCAAGAAGGCTAAACAGGGATTGAAGCCCTAGGAGGAACCAAATATCGTGGTATTTATGATGCCCCATCTCGTGGGCAATAACAGCTTCTATCTCTTCAGCCGAGTAATTTTCCAGCATCGTATCCGAGAGAATTATCCTTCTGCTCGATCCAATTCCGGTAAGGGCTCCTATTGCTTTTTTTGTTTTCTCGCTAGCTTCCATGTTAAACACGCCGAGAACGTCCAGATTAGCGCGGTTTGCAAGCTCCTTTAACCCCTTTTTCAGGTCTTCGTCTTCCAGGGTCTGAAAGTTGTAAAAAAGTGGCATTAAAAGTGTGGGGGAAATAAAACCGATAAAAATCGATATAACGGTAAACGCTATCCAGGTCCAGACCCACCAAAGATCTGAAACAGCTATAGTCCAGAAAAGGACAGTGAAACCGACGAGAGCAAGCGCCAGGCTTATAAGCAAACTTTTGAGTTGATCGATCAACCAGCTCTTCGTATTCTGGTTTGATAGCTCGTATTTATGCTCCAATCGGAAGCTGAGCCAGCTAGTTGGGAGGTCCAAAAGAAAGAAACCGACGGCAAAAATAACGATGTAAATAGCCCTTACCGCCCAAACGTTTCCGAGAGAGCCGGAAAGAAAACCGTATAGCGGTTTTGACCCGAAAAGCAGAAACAGCACCAGAACCAAAAGTGAAGCTATCGTACTCCCAATATTAATAATCAAGCTATCGAATTCGTAATCTTGTGCCTTCTCGTAAGCCTCGAGATCAAAGCCAAATTTCTTCAACTTTTTTCTCTTTTCCATCGGGCCTCCCCTGGTAAAGCGTTTTGTTTAGAAGAATAGTCGAGCGAAGTTAGTAAAAGCAAAAACATAATTTAAGCAGCCTTTTGAGAGTTCCCCTCCGGGGAAGAATTCTATCAGGTCATTTACGGCGTATCTTTATATACCTTTTCTTTTTGTTAATGCGGTAGAGATAAAATACCCCGAGCAATAGAACCAGCCAGAGCAAAGGTTGCCAGAAAAATAATCCCATTATGACCAAAACTATAATAAAGGGGCCAGCAAGGAGAAGTTCCGTAAGGCTAAGAACGGCTCCTATTAATAGACCCAGAAGCCCTAATGCGATGCCAAAAACTGCCACAATAAATGTAAAAATCGAGCCGAACAATAGTCCCATGATTTTTATCTATCCTCTTCCTCAGACGTCTTCTCCTTTAGTGTAGCCCCTGTGATATCAATTGTATCCGAATTATGGACTTTATCAATTACCGAAATTGCCTAAACCACAGGAGAACTGCGTTTGAATTAATCGACTGGTTTGCGAACCGTGAGTTCGTCATTCACCTTTCGAAATCCTCGTCGGTATACTCGACGGTTTCAACTTT
>JAGXKX010000114.1 GCA_018335015.1 Candidatus Bipolaricaulota bacterium | reverse complement strand
GAAAATAAAGTTCGAAAAAGCTTCAAGGAGGTAATTTAATGACAAATCGGTCGACAAAGCCGGAGTTTGAACCATACCAGTTGCAGGAACAGTTTGACCCGGGTGGCTTCATTGAGCAACGAATACGGAAAATTGACGAGAAATTCGCACAGTTAAACGACAGGACCCATCAGGACGGAACCTACTCACCGTCTTACCTGGGTCAATCCAACTCGAAGAAACTTTATGACCTCCTTCGGCAGGAAAAGCCGGGGGTCGTGATCGAAACCGGCGTCTGCAACGGCTTATCCACTGCAACCATTTTGAAGGCTCTGCAAGACAACCAAAAAGGGAAGCTCTATTCTGTAGATCTGCCCCGAACTACGGAAAGTCGGTCCCGGTCCGCGGTCATACCGGCAGGCGAAAAACCCGGCTGGGCAGTACCGGACGATTTGAAAGCGCGGTGGGAGTTCAGGAAGGGAAATACCATTTATCGAACCCCGGAAATATTGGAGGAGTTAACCAGAGAAGGCCAGGATATAGACATCTTCCTCCACGACAGCGAACATTCGTTTGAAGCAATGATGATAGAGTTCTCCCTGGCTTGGAAGCATCTGGTTCCGGGAGGATTTCTACTCGCGGACAACGTGAACTTCAGCCCTGCTTTTGACCTTTTCGCGGAAGGCAAGGGGCTACAGAAGTACTCCCTGGGCGAGATGGGGCTGTTGAGAAAGTCAACTTGAGGGCCCCCATATCTCTGCAGCCGAAATCCCCGCGCTCGACCGGGACTTCCGCATTTCGAAACCAACTACCCAACGGACTTTCCTCCCCCTTGATAGGGCCATTTATCCCGCATTTTTCCTCCCTCTCGATGGGGGAGGATTAAGGTGGGGGTGAGCTTAAGAAAGAAACCCCATAAATACAGTTAAGATCAATAAAACAGCCCCATAGAAACTAGTACCAAGCCCCCAACACCCAGTACCCATACCACCAGCACTTACTTGAGATCCGTTACCTGGACCAACCAGAATTAACTCAGACAAGTCCTGGCTGCCACTAACTAATACCTCAACAAATTCATACTAGGTGTGTTTTCTCAAGTAAGTGCTGGGAAAGAGAGAATGGGGGTGAATCTCCTCAGCAGGCGGATTCCCCGTGCTCCTGCCGGGGGTGCGCCAGCAAAGTAGGCCGAATACAAGAGTTCGACCCGATAAAGTAATTATCCTTACTTGCACCTTATCCCAACTCCAGAATACAATACTTATCGAGGAGATAGATGATGAAAAACTATGACTCCCTCAAGGTTGATCCCGGGAAGAAAGAAAAGATCCAGGAAATAGTCGATATAATAGTGGATGTAGCAGATCCCCAAAAAATAATTCTTTTCGGATCTCTCGCCCAGGGAAAAGGCAAACAAGATAGCGATATCGATCTATTAGTGGTTAAAGAGGGAGATTACCATAAGGGCAAACTCATCGAAGAGATCTATATGAACCTGGTGGGGATGGGATAAGCGGTGGATGTCGTGATGGCAACTCCTCAACAGATTGAACGTTATCGCGACACCTCGTCGATGGTTATTAAGTCTGCCCTGGATGAAGGAAAGGTAATATATGGTAGAGGAAGAGCAAAGGCATAACGAACCAGGAGCGTGGCTCAGGCGGGCTAAAAGTAACCTTTCTTTGGCAAAAAGCAACCAGGAAGGCGTCGTTCTGGAGGACCTCTGCTTCGAGGCTCAACAAGCAGCGGAAAAGGCGGCTAAAGCGCTTTTGATAGATCGTGGTTTAGATTACCCGCGCACGCACGATTTAGCCGAGTTACTTACGTTGATCAAAGAAGAAACCAATGAAGAAATACCAAAAACCATAGAACAAATCCCCAGACTTACCCGTTTTGCGGTAGCTGCTCGCGATCCTGGACCCCTGGAAGGCGTAACGGAAGAGGAGTACAGGGATGCACTCGAAATTGCCGAAAATATGGTGCAATGGGTTCAAAGAATAGTCGATAAGTGAAAGTCCCGTATTTTTGCGCAGTTGTAGGTTGGTCCCCATTCATGTCCGAGATTTTCTTGCCCACAATAAGTTGAGTGCCCGCGCTCCGCCGGAATGCCTGAACACAGAAATCCCACAAGATACACGATAGACGGGGTTTTCGAGCCCCGTTGTGATGATTGGTAGAAGTGAACAGATTTGTCCTTTGGTATTAATTACTCAGCAGGCCGGGACCCTGCGCTCGGGCGGAGAGTTCATAGATCAAAATCCTTAAATTGCCTAAAGGTTCTTTATGTATTAAAATAAATTCAGTGCCAGTCAGGGGTGAGAACATGAGCGATCTCAAGGTAAACCATCCTTATATAGCCAAGGACGAGGACATACAGGGAGGAAAACCGACTGTTAAGGGTTCAAGGATTCCAATAAGTGTCCTAGTTACTTATTACAAAAGTGGCAATGACATTGACGAAATCCTCAACCTCTACCCTCAGCTAACTCCTGCTAAAGTTCACGACGCCATTTCTTATTACTACGATAACCAGGAGCAGATTGACGACGAAATAAATAAGCTCCAGGATGAGAACCGCTGGCAAGAAAAGTACCCTCCCGGAAAAGCTTAGTATCATTCTTACCCAATGAGTCCCTCAAGTATTAAGATTTATACGGATGAAGACGTAACCAACTCAGTAGCGAAGGCTCTCAAACGCCGGGGTCTCAAGGCCTGGACGACTCCAGAAAAGGATAATAGAGGCCTCACGGATATTGAACAGATAAAATATGCGACAAGACTTGGAGCTTGTCTGCTTACTCACAACGTGGAAGATTTCCCCAGGATTTATTATAGCTTTAGGGAAAAAGGGGGTTCCCATTCCGGGATTATTGTCGCTAAACAGGGTTCGATAGGTTCAATAGTGAAAGGGGTGCTCAAGTTAGCAGCTGAAATGGGCCCAAGTGACATGAAAAATAGATTAGAATACCTCAGTAATTGGACTTAACCGGCTTCTCATGTATCACGTCGTCCAGTTCTTCGAACTCGTCGAGGTAAGTCACGATGGAATAAAGCGAGGACCGGGGGCTGCTATTACTACAACAGTAGGCGGGGTCCGACCGGAACTTTCGCATTACAAGCATGCTTAGACTCTGGGGAGGGATACACCACTACTCATTTCCCCCCCGATGGGGGAAAGAGAGAATGGGGGTGAATCTCCTCAGCAGGTGGAGTCCCTGTACTCGCCCGGCCAGAATGTTCACTCGTACCAATAGGCCGAGTACCTGAGGTCGGCAGACAGGTTGCAAGAGGGCCCTCTTCGGTTTTCCTTGGCCAAAAAGCAAAACGAGACCCCGTGCTCACCCTGGAGATTCTAGTTCACCAGTATGCGGAGTTTATTCAGGGGGAAGTTTCCAGACGAAATTAAAAAAGTCACCATTTCGTAACCGGAATCGAGAACACCATCATTGGAACTAAACTCCCAACTACATATACTTAATAAGAGCGAACAATGCGAGAATTCGAATCGATTAAGAAAGACATTATACCCATTTTAGAGGATCATGAAGTTACCAGGGCAAGCCTTTTTGGATCAACGGTCGGCGGTCCAATTGACGAAGAAAGCGACATAGATATTCTGGTAGAGCTCAAGGACGGCAAAAGCCTTTTCGACCTCATCCGCTTAAAAAATGACCTGGAAAAGCAACTTGGAAAGGAAGTAGACCTGGTAACTTACGACTCACTCCATCACTTGATCAAAGACAAAGTCTTAAGCCAAAAACGGGACATACTATGAACAATAAGGACCCCACGGTATTTGCCGCCCATATTTTGGAATGTATCGAAAAAGTCCAGGAATACACTGAAGATATTACAAAAAAAGATTTCAAAAATTCCACCCAGTTACAGGACGCCATTATCAGGAGAGTGGAGATAATTGGTGAAGCCGCGAGAAACATTCCCCAAGAAATCCAGCGGAAATACCCTGAAATACCATGGGACGAAATGAAAGGCATGAGGAACGTACTGATCCATGAATACTTTGGCGTCGACCTCGACCTTACCTGGGAAGTAGCACAGAAAGATCTCCCAGATCTTAAAAGCCAAATTATTTCTCTAAAGGAAGAACTAGAAGAGCAGTAGCCGAGCTAGTTTTTTTGAGAAAAAGTACCGCTTACACTAGGACTCCCACAAGACTAGGCGTAGTCTCCACACTCTCATGTAATGCAACAAAAGAAACACTTAAAACGATAACCGGGGTTTTCTAAACACCCAGGAAGAAGCAGGGAAGGCTCCCAGCCCGTCAGTAGGGTTTAAGAGACACTTTATAGACGGACTCTAAACCCAGAGGCTAGTGCAACAGAGCGTTTGTAAACTACATATCGCCCCCAGC
>JAGXKX010000035.1 GCA_018335015.1 Candidatus Bipolaricaulota bacterium | reverse complement strand
AAAGCGTCATTAGTAACGGCAAAAAAAGAGTAAAAGTTTAACTGTAAATTAATTTACAATCTGGCGTTAAATATCATCTTTCGATTTATTCGTCGCTAGATTGTCAGCAGCCAAGTTAAGGGAGGTACTATGGATGTCTACAGGACGAGCGAGAGTAATTTCCTCACCCTCTTAGAAAATATCGCGTCCAACAGAGAGTTATTCGTTCCAGCCGACGATCACGGAGAAATAGCTTATAAAAATTGGGACGACCTCGGACAATCGTCGGTTCAATTTCCCAAAAACAGAATTGGAACCCCTCCCAAAGTTTTCTTCTTCCCTCCCAAAGAAGAAGTATCGACCTTTCCCTCCGACAAAGGCGGGCCTGAAAGGAATAAACGAGCCGTCTTTGGCCTCAAGGCTTGTGATTTATCGGCTTTCAAAGTACTGGACAGGGTTTTTCTCGACGAAGAATTTGTCGATCCGTTCTACGCTATAAGGCGACACGACACTTTACTCATCTCCAGCGACTGCTACCAGGTCTCGGATACGTGCTTTTGCAACAAGGTTGGCGGTCAACCCTATCCCGAAGAACGGGGATTCGACTTAAACGTAACGAAAACGCCGGATTTTGAAGATCTAATCGTCGAATTCAACCCGGATTCCCTCGAAGCCCAGGAAATCTACGAAAAGAACTCGGACCTGTTCGAGCCAGCGAATGAAAAGACGCTGGAGAAAAGAACCGCGTTTAGAACTTCCCGAGAAGAGAAGCTAGACGAGCAAAATAGTTTCTTCGAAGTGTCGGAGGACGTGAGCGATATTCCGCCTGATGACCCGATGTGGCGTGACTTTGCGGAGAAATGCGTAGAATGCGGAGCCTGTAATCTTTCCTGCCCGACCTGCCACTGCTTTCAGCTTTACGAAAAAGAGGAGGGCTCGTCCGTTTCCCGCAATAAAGTCTGGGATAGCTGCAATTTTAAGGGTTACAGCCGGGTAGCGGGAGGGGCCAACCCAATGGAATCTCTGGAAAGTCGGGTTAGAAACAGGTTTTACGATAAGTTCGGTAGAATCTACGAAAACCATGGTTTTTACGGCTGTACTGGCTGTGGAAGGTGTATTGATGGGTGCATGGGAGATATCGATATGAGGGACGTCCTGAAGGAGGTCACCGTTGAAAACAAGAACTGAGATAAAGGAAGACCTGGAAGCGACAAATAATCCTTATAATTCAATCCCCGCTGAAATAACTGATATCCAGGACGAATCGCCCAATATTAAAACCTTCGAGCTTGAACCGGAGGAACCGCTGGAGTTTGACACCGGTGAATTCGTCCAGTTATCAGTCCCCGGTCTGGGTGAAGCACCATTTACACCATCTTCTTCTCCTAACGTTAAAAAGAAACTCGAAATAACTATCATGGAAGCCGGGGAAGTAACGGGGAAACTTCACGAAACTCAGCCAGGTAAGACGCTGGGCGTAAGAGGTCCTTACGGCAGAGGCTACCCGCTGGAGGAAATGAAGGACCGGGATATCCTTGTAGTTGGCGGTGGCGTTGGACTGGCTCCGCTCAGATCACTTCTCTACATGCTCATGGACAAGCCCGAGGATTTCGGTGAGATAAAGCTAAAATACGGTGCCCGAACTCCAGACCACTTAATTTACAGGGATCAGATCGACGAATGGAATGATTCTTCTATCATAGACCTGGAACTAACTGTAGACGAAGGTGACGAAGAGTGGGAAGGCAACGTGGGAGTTGTAACAACTCTCCTCGAAGAACCGGACGTCGATACTGACGAGGGGCTGGCAGTAGTCTGTGGGCCACCTATCATGATGAAGTTCACTGCCCAGAAGCTCACGGATTTCTTTGACCCCGAGGACATATACCTTTCCCTGGAGAAAAACATGAGCTGCGGATTCGGGATGTGCGGTCACTGTCAGCTGGGTAAGTACTACGTCTGCAAGGACGGACCAGTATTTACCTACGATCAGGTTAAAGGTATACCCGACTTGTGGGAGTGAATTTATATGAAAACATCCTCTAAATCCGAAATCGAAGAAAGAACCCTGATTTTGGACCTGGACGTCTGCGATAGCGCGGATTGCGAAGAGTGTGAAGCCACCTGCAGTAATTTAGCCCACCCGGGTAATAACGGGATAACCGATTTACGAGAGCAGGCAACTTTTGCTCACTACTGCAGGCAGTGTGAAACCCAGGCCTGTCTCCAGGCCTGCCCTGTAGACGCACTGGAGAAGAACGAAGATGGAGTCGTAAAGCGAGCGAACCTATTATGCATAGGTTGTGATTCCTGTATCATGGCCTGTCCTTTTGGCACCATTTATACGGAGTTCTTACCCTTTCTCGATTCCAACTGCGATCTCTGCGAGGGCCGTCCGGGCGAACCTTCCTGTGTTTCCACCTGTCCTCACGAGGGCCTGAGATCCGTTCCGGCAGGGCACGAACCGGAAGGGGAAGACTGGCACGAGATGAGGGACGGGCTCTTCGTTCACGTAAGTAGCTGGGAGCCGGAATTGATCGCCGGTAAAGGGGGTAAATAATGGTTGGAAGTCTCGTATTTGACTTCTTCGTCTTTCCGGGGCTCCTATTTACTCTTGCGGTTGGAATTTTGGCTTCCTGGGTCGTAAGAAAGGTATCCGCACTGATTCAATGGAGAGTAGGACCGCCTTTGCTTCAACCGGCTTACGACATCGCCAAGCTATTCGGGAAGGAAAATATCATCCCCGAGGGCGGCGCGGAATGGAGTTATCTCATCGCTCCACTCCTCGGACCTGCAGGATTATTGCTTGCTTCGATAATTCTCATCAAGTCTAATTACCTTGGTACTTCGTTCATCGGAGACGTTATAGTGGTTCTTTATCTACTCGTCCTGCCGGCTTTATCAGTGATTCTCGGAGGCATGGCTACGGGCAACTCGTTATCCGCGATGGGTTCTAACCGGGAACTAAGACTAATGATTGCTTACGAGCTGCCCCTCTTACTGTCAATCACAGCAGCTATAGTCAAAGCCGGAGGGTTAAAACTAGCTACGTTCACTGGCCAGCCGGTCGCTGCCAGCATTTCTGGCGCGCTGGGATTTATTGCCGCGCTACTCTGTATTCAGGCCGAGCTGGGTTTCATTCCGTTCGACACCCCGGAGGCAGAGACCGAACTAATGGGAGGACCTCTGATAGAATATTCCGGACCGCTTCTCGGACTCTATAAAATCTCGCATTTGATGGCACTTCTTGTCCTGCCTCTTTTCCTGGTTACAGTTTTCCTTGGAGGGTTCAGTACAGGCTGGGGGGCTCTCTGGGGAGCCATCAAGTACGTTCTGGTTCTGGTGGGGATCATCCTGATCAAAAATACTAATCCAAGGTTAAGATCCGACCAAGCATTAAAGTTCTTCTGGTACGGAGCCGCACCTCTGGGACTTCTTGCTCTGATCCTGGCCGTTGTCGGCGACCTTATCGGAATGGGCTGGGTATAAACCGGGAGGAATTTAATAATAATGAACTGGAAAAGTTGGGGGATAAGCAAATCTCCCTGGCTATATCACGTCAATACGGGTTCCTGTAATAACTGTGATATAGAAATAGTGGATTGCCTAACTCCCAAATTCGACGTAGAAAGATTTGGCGGCAAGCTGGTTGGCTCGCCAAGACACGCGGACGTGCTAATGGTTACGGGCCCGATAACTCGAAAATCCAAGCCGAGATTCGAACGGGTTCTGGAAGCCGCCGCAAAGCCTTTTATCGTTGCCGCTGTCGGGACGTGTGCTTGCTCAAAAGGAATGTTCCATGATGCCTATAACTGTGTAGGACCGGTAAGAAAAGTCACCGAGGCCGCTGACGAAGATATTATGGTTCTTAATATACCCGGGTGCCCTCCCCGACCGGAGGCGATAATCGACGGACTGGTTACCGGTCTCGACCAACTTAAGGAAGTGAAACTATGAATCCTTCGACCTTCAAAGAAGAGCTATCGGGAAGGTTTGGCTGGAAACTCGGTAAAGGGGAGCAAAGTTCTGATAGGCTCTACCTGAATCCCGAGCCGGAAATTTTCGAAAACCTTATAGAGGCAATCTTCGAGGAACACGACGGTCGCCTCGCAACAATATCCTGCGTGGACGAGGAAGACCAGTTCAGGCTTTTATACCACTTCGCCCTTGACGGGGAAGGATTTATCACTACGGTAAAGTTACCCGTAGATAAAGACGAAAACCCCTCCACTGAAAGCATCACGAACCTGATTCCGGGTGCGGAGTGGATAGAACGGGAAGTTATGGAGATGTTCGGAATCGAATTCCGGAATCACCCCGCTAAGAAACGGTTACTAAAGGCGGAAGCACTTGACGACGGGGATTTTCCTTACAGAAAGGATTTTGACGTAGAAAACCTGGAGGAGACCTAAAATGGCAACCACGATACCTATTGGACCGTACCATCCATTACAGGAGGAACCCGAACACTACCTCCTCACGGTCGAGGAAGAAGAGGTCATCGACGTGGACGTTCAGATAGGCTACAACCACAGAGGTATAGAGAAACTTTCCGAAGAGAAAACTTTCAACCAGGTTCCGTTCCTCGTAGAGCGAGTTTGTGGGATTTGCTCGCACTCGCACCCGTACGCATATTGTCTTGCCGTCGAGGACTGTGGAGATATCGAGGTTCCGGAGAGAGCAAAATATATAAGAACGCTAATAGGTGAGCTGGAAAGAATACATTCCCACCTCCTCTGGGCCGGTCTAGCCGGTCACTTCATTGGTTACGACACGGTATTCATGTGGGCCTGGAAATATCGGGAAGACGTCCTCGACCTGCTGGAACTCCTTACCGGAAATAGAAACGCCTACGCCATGATGAAACCAGGAGGGGTTCAGAGGGAGATCAAGAGAGAGGATCTGGAAGGGGCCAGACCGACTCTCCAGACGTTAAAAGAAAAGTCGGAGATGCTTTATAACGCTATTCTGGACGATCCCGTATTAAAAGCCAGGCTCGAGGGGGTAGGAGTTCTTCCCGAGGAGGACGCCAGGGCTTTCGGAGCACTGGGCCCCACTTCCAGGGCATCGGGAATTCCCGCGGACGCTAGGGCAGATTTCCCCTACGGGATGTACGAGGAACTCGACTGGCAGGTAATAACTAGAGAGGCCGGGGACACTCTTGCCAGAGTGGAGGTCAGGCTACTTGAGACCCTGGAATCCATAAAGATGACGGAACAAATTATTGACGAGATGCCGGACGAGGGTTCTATAGATTCAGAGCCCGAAAACGTGCCAGCCGGCGAAGGAATTGGAAATTACGAAGCCCCCCGGGGCGAATGTTTCCACTACGTCCAGAGCGACGGATCAAACAGACCCGTCCGGCACAAAATTCGAGCCCCTACTTTCATGAACTTTCCGACTTATAAATCAACCTGTGTAGGGGAAACCGTTGCGGACGCGACGATAATTCTCGCTTCCGTCGATCCCTGCTACAGCTGTACGGAACGAGCTATAAGTCTCAAGGGTCGGGAAGACGTGGACTTGCTGGAGCTGAGCGAAAAGAAGACCGCCGACCTCAAGGAAGAGTTAGGAGTTAATAAGAGTCCACTGGAGGAGGTCCTAGATGAGTGATCCTGGTATCTACGGATTGGCGTTGCTTGTTATACCCCTGGGAGCCAGTCCGCTAGTTTGGTTATTAGGGAAAGTCAGTAAAAAATTGAGGAATTACTTCTCAGGAATTATTACCCTGGGAATCTTCGGATTCTCTCTGGCACTTTTCCCCTACGTCCAATCAGGAAATCTGGAATTTTTCACCAAGGAAGTAGGGGAAGTGGTTATTAGCTTCGGACTGGGTCCGTTCTCGCTCCTTATGGTATCCCTGATTTCTCTGCTATGTTTTCTCGCTTCTATATTTTCCCCGAACTACCTGAAGCGATACGAGGGGAACCTGAACACAAATAAGTATTTCAGCCTGCTTCTGGGATTCATGGGAGGAATGATCGGGGCCGTAATAGCCGGGGAACTATTTACGATGTTCGTTTTCTGGGAGTTGATGACGCTGGCCGCCTATTTCCTGATTACCTTCGAGAATTCTCCGGACTCGATAAAGGCCGGCAACAAATACTTTCTTATGAGCGAGGGAGGCGCGCTTGCTATTCTGGCTGGTATAGTCCTCCTGTGGGTAACTTCGGGCACAACTCAGCTGGCGGAGCTTGGGGCAATGGCGGCACTGGAACCGGAGTTTAGCATTTCCATCCTATCCTTATTTTTGATAGGTTTTGGTGTAAAAGCGGCTTTCTTTCCTATTCATTCCTGGCTACCGGATGCTCACCCGGAAGCACCATCACCGATATCCGCACTGCTTTCGGGAATAATGATTAAAGTCGGGTTATTCTGGATTATCAAAGTGTTCTGGGAACTGTTCTCGGTTTCTCCTTCGTGGGGAAGCGCCATTGCCGTGATTGGAGCCTTCACCATCGTAATTGGCGGTTTTCTGGCGATCGTTCAAAATGACATTAAACGGCTGATCGCATATTCGAGTATCTCCCAGGTAGGATATATTTTGATGGGAGTGGGTATAGGAACTGGACTCGGACTGGCGGGGGGAATAATTCACCTCCTAAACCACGCCCTCTTCAAAGGCTTGCTGTTCCTGGGTGCCGGTATCGTCGTTTACGTAACTGGAACCAGAAAACTTGACGACCTTGGTGGTCTGAGCAAGGAAATGCCCGTGGTATTCGGTTCAGTTATTATCGGAGCACTTTCGTTGGCCGGCGTACCTCCGTTGAACGGGTTCTATTCCAAGTGGATATTATACCAGGCTTCCATCGACTTCGAGCGAGGCTTTGCCCCCTTCCTCCTGGTAGCTGCCCTGTTCGGTAGCACGCTTTCCGTAATTTATATAACGAAGTTTATCTATTCCGCTTTCCTCGGAGAAATGAAGACCGAGATGGATAGATCGCCAGGGTGGGGCATGAAAACAGCAGTTGGAGTTCCCGCAATACTATGTCTCGGACTGGGAATATATCCTCGACCTTTACTGGATTCAATTCGCCCTATTATCGGGAGGATTCCGGTCTTTGAGGGAACCTGGGTTGCCTATATGGCGGCGGCCTTCCTGCTCGGGGCGATCATAGTAGGTGCCGCGTTATACGCCCTGGTTGATTTAAAAAAGCGCTCAAAGAGGAAGCCCGCTTTCATGGGGGGAGAGAACGAAGAAACGATAGATACCGACATGTACTTTCCCTACGTCGATAAGCTCGATTTCAAGGTATATCCCTCGGAAATTTACAATAGCATCAAAAAATCCAAAATGGTAAACTGGCTCTACGTAGCCGAAGAACGTAATTTTATCGATCCTTACGTGGCCGTTAGCTGGGTTGGTAAAGCTTTAACCAGGTCGTTTAGGTGGGCCCACAACGGTCTGCTATCGCGTTACCTGGTCTGGGTATTTTCCGGTTTGATAGTGATATTATGGCTTTTGACCACACAATAATGGGGTTGGTTTAGGATGGTACTTATCCAGATTTTTTTGGTCTTTACGATAATTGCCGCTTTGATAGCGGTCGAAGCTCCTTCAGCACTTTCCTCTATCATCTCTCTGGGGGCGGTGGGCTTCGGCTTGAGTATCGCCTTTCTGTGGCTCGGGGCCCCTGATATCGCAATCACACAGGTAGTTGTAGAGATACTAACTCTGGTAATTCTTATAAGGGCTACAATCGGCAAAGGAGTGACTGAGATAAGGGGAAACGAAAGTAAAACTTTATTGATAGGAAGCCTGATATTATTCGGTCTGGGGTCCGCCTTTTTTGCAAATTACCTGAGCGCCTTTCCGGAATTCGGAAAGTCAGCTATCGACGTATTTTCCGAGACTCCGAGCCAGTTTTACCTGAAGTTCGGTCTGGAAAAAGCCGGCGGGGCAAACGTAGTTAACGATATACTCCTGGACTTCCGAGCCTACGACACTCTCGGAGAGGCAACCGTGTTATTCACTGCCATCCTGGGGGCTATAACCCTACTTAACAAAGATGTTTTCTTTGGCGAAGGAGGCGAAAAATGAGCGGAATGAGCCCAATCGTAAAGACGGTCACCCGCTGGGTGTCTCCGTTCATACTGGCATTTGGTATCTACATCGCCCTCACAGGGCATCTCACTCCGGGCGGAGGTTTCCCCGGTGGCGTAATCATTGCCGGGTGCTTCGTGCTACTCACACTGGCCTATGGAAAGGAAAAGGTCGACGGCGTGTTTAGCCTCAAATCCGCTTCTGTTACGGATAGCCTGGCTTCCCTGTCTTTCCTATGCATGGGTTTGCTGGGTTACGTGTTCGGGAGAGGATTTCTCAATAACTTCATCCAATCCGGTTTTCCCGGTAAAGCATTTGAGCTATTGAGTGGGGGCAATATGCCGATAATAAACGTCGCTATCGGTTTCAAGGTGGGCGGCTCGTTATTTGTCGTATTTGCCTACCTTGCCCTGTTTAGAGCGATCGAGGAGGAGTGAAGATGCTTACGTATTTACTAGCATTCATACTTTTTGCAGTCGGGTTGTACAGCGTAATAAATAAACGGAACCTGATTAAGATCATCATGGGGATCATCATAATGGAACATGCCGTGAACGCTTTTTTGATACTAATTGGTTACAGGATTTCAGGGAAAGCTCCGATCCTCGAAAAAGGTACCTCCGTCACGGAGTTTGTTAATTCCGCGATGGATCCTCTACCACAGGCACTTGTCATCACCTCGATCGTTATTAGTCTGGGAGTGGTGGCGTTAATGGTCGCCCTCGCCGTAAGGCTATATCAGCACTACGGCACCTTCGATATCACGGAAATTCGGAAATTAAGGGGGTAATAAAGTATGCTCCCGCTTTTTGTGGCAATACCACTTGGGGTTGGATTCCTGCTACCGTTAATCGAGGAATTCCGGGAAAGGACGAGGCTATTCGCCGTCACCGTCCTCCTGGAGACTGGATTGTTACTGGCTTTGTCTCTCGTAAAATTCGGTGAGAAAAGTATATACCGTTTGGGGGGCTGGCCTCCACCGATTGGAATTAACTACGTACTGGACGGTTTGAGTTCCCTGGTTTTGGTCGTTATAAGCGGTATAGCTTTCGTGACGGTACTGTTCGCCATGACCTACATGAGCAAGTACGAGAATTTAGGAAAGTTCTACGGACTTTTCTCTCTGATGCTCGCGGGCATGTACGGAGTGGCGCTAACGGGCGACGTATTTAATATGTACGTCTACCTGGAAGTGGCCGCGATAAGTTCCTACGCCCTGGTCGGGTTCAACAGGGGAGCGGAAGAACTTGAGGCTTCGTTCAAATATCTGATTATGGGAGCAGTGGGGTCGGTATTCATACTGCTGGGCATCGCGTTTCTTTACGGCTCCGTCGGTTCGCTGAATATTGCCGACATATCCGTCAGGGTGAGCGAAGTGTCCGATCAATCCTTCATCCTGCTCAGCACCGCGCTGTTTATAGTCGGATTTGGCCTCAAGGCAGCCTTCATACCTTTCCACTCCTGGCTGCCGGACGCCCATTCGTCAGCACCCACGCCAATTTCCGCCATGCTATCCGGGGTACTTATAAAGGTACTAGGTGTTTACGCTCTTTCCAGGATCCTGTTTAACGGGTTGAATTTGCCTAGTTTGACACCTCAGTTATTGACCTGGATCGGCGCGGGATCGATGTTTATCGGAGGAATGATCGCTCTGGGCCAGAATGATTTAAAGAGGCTGCTGGCGTATTCCAGTATTTCCCAGATGGGTTATATTACCCTGGGCTTAGGAATGGGAGGAATCTTTATCTCTCAGGGTAAACCGGCGATAGCTACTCTTGCTCTCATCGGTGGCCTCTTCCATCTCGTTAACCACGCGACTTATAAGTCGCTCCTCTTTTTGTTTAGCGGAGGAGTGGAAAGAATTTTTGGAACCCGGGACCTTTCGAAAATCGGTGGAATAACCAGAGTAAGTCCGGTTTCAGGCGCTACCGGGACCATCGGAACACTTTCTATTTCTGGGGTCCCTCCGTTCAACGGATTCTGGAGTAAACTCGTAATCGTAATAGCGGCGATCTGGGGAGGTCTCTATCCTATAGCCGGAATAGTTCTCTTTACCAGCGCCATAACGCTGGCCTATTACCTGAAAGTCCAGAGAGAACTCTTCCTGGGGGAAGTTGTCGGGGAAATAGCCGATAAGGGGAAAATTTCACCGGGAATATACGTCCCTTTACTGATTCTGGCCATTTGCTGTATCGGCCTGGGCTTGCTTTACCTCCCGGAAATAAGGGGAATCGTGTTAAAGCCTGCTGCACTTGCTTTACAGGAAGGCTCCGAATACACACAACTGGTACTCGGGTTATAACAAGGTGATTAACGTGGAAGAAGCGACAGAAAAACCGAAGATATCGAAAGTCGTCTTCGTATTCGCAGTTACGCTGGCGGTCTGGCTCCTGTTTACCTGGCCATTTGCGCCGGTGGACTGGGCAACCATAATTGCCGGATCCATCATCTCATTGATTTCTGGAACAATTCTGGCCGGGGTGGCCACTCAACATCCGATAAAGGCGTTAAATCCCGTGAGGTACTTCTGGGCGGCCTGTTACGTTTTCGCTCTGGCCTGGTGGGTTATGGTCGCCAACCTAGACGTAGCTTTTAGAGTATTACACCCAGATGTCCCGATCAATCCGGGAATTGTAAAGGTAAAAACCAAGTTAAAAAGTGATTCCGCAAAGACTGCTCTTGCAAACTCGATAACTTTAACTCCAGGTACCATGACAGTAGACCTATCCGACGAAGGTCATCTTTACGTCCACTGGATAAACATCAGTTCTACGGAGGTGGAGGAGGCGACTCGCGAAGTCGTTGGAAGGTTCGAATGGTTACTTAGGAGGATATTCGAATGATTGAATTTGCCTTGAGTCTCTTGACTGTGTCGGCGTTTCTCTGCTTGTTCCGTATAGGATCGGGCCCGACTCCCGCGGATAGAATGGTAGCCATAGATATCCTTGGAATTCTTGTCGTTGGTTTCTGTGCTCTTTTCGCGGTTATCACCGATAGGGCATTCTACCTGAATATAGCACTTGCCTGGGGTTTGCTCTCTTTTATCGGTACTACAGCTCTTGCAAAATACCTGGAGGGTAAGAAATTCGATGAGTGAAATAGCAGGACAAGCGATAATCATAATAGGGGCTTTATTTAATCTATTCGGCTGTATCGGGCTGATAAGGCTTCCCGACGTTTACAACAGGCTTCAGGGGGCTACTAAATGTGTTACTCTCGGAACCTGTTCAATCATGCTGGGAGTTCTAATCAGTGCTGGGGTTAGCCCGACCGGAATGAAGGCACTTGCCGCAATAGTTTTCATTGCAATCACGGCCCCAACAGCTGCCCATGCGCTCTCCCGGGGTGCCCACAAATCCGGTATTCCGCTATGGGAAGGTAGCGTCGTCGATAAGTACGAGGAGGAGAAATAATGCAAAAACCAAAACTACGAGAGCTGGCTGAAGCGATAAATGCAATATTCTCTCGCAGATATACGTCTCAATATCCCAAAGAAGAGGCCGACGTAGCTCCAACTTTTAGAGGTGCTCCTGAATACCAGGACCAGGGATGCGTGGGTTGTTCGGCTTGCTACAACGTATGTCCGGCCGATGCCATCCATCTGGAGGAGTCGGTAAACGGTACCGAAGGAGAAAGGCAGCTCCGGGTTAATCTAGAAGAATGTATCTACTGCGGCCAGTGCGAGAAATACTGCACAACCGAAGAGGGAATTGAACTATCACAGGAATACTCTCTCGCGTTCGCCGGCGAGGAAGGACCTTCAACCGAAGTAGAAAAAGAACTGGTAATATGCGACGCCTGCGGGGAAGTCGTAGGAACAAAAGATCATATCCTGTGGCTCTACAGCAAGCTTGGGAACCTGGCTTACTCCAATCCGAGTATATTTCTTACCTATCTGGAGAATCTCGACTTAGCTAGAAGGGATAGGTTGAACGAACGTCCGAGCCACCGCAGTGACAGAGTGAGGGTTCTCTGTCCTGAGTGCCGCAGAGAACTAACAATAATCGAAGAGGGCGAAAAATAAGTAAGCACATTAAAGATATTCTGAAGTATTATCCCTCAGTTCTTTCGCCACTATTCGGAAACAAGATGAAGGTCACAGGAAATCACTATATTTTTTAGTTCAAGCCTCCTGCCCCTTAACTGGCAACTGATTTAACCTTGAAATCCTACCAGTAGACGAAATCCCGGCAGCCAGGTAAGGGGCAGGAGGCATAGAAGGACAATACCCGGTTCAGCTCGACTGAGTTAACCCCCATCTTTCTGGGTCAAACTCGGTTAGATTATCGGGACTAAACACGTCAACAGGAATTTCTTCCTCCGGCCTTTCCCTCTTCTCAAAGGTGACCGTCGTCGAACTTTCGTCGAGCCTGCTTTCGGCAACGAGTTTCTTCGTGACCCTCTTCCCTTCGAAGGTTCCTAGTTCCTCTACTTCCATTACTCTGGCCAGTTCTCCGTCGCTGTTGTAATCCTCGGATTTCAAAATCAACCAGTTGTTCTTACCCACCCAGACTTTGCCCGAAGGATATTTGGCAGTGGCGTCTTCCTTCACTTCGGTCTCCAGGACGTAAGTGGGTACTGTCTCGCCGGCAATTGTCAGTTCGACCTCACCAACCAGTTCGGCGTTGTACCTTTCGCTCATGTTTCTGCTTCCGATTTCCTGAAAAGTCAAATTACTGCCCGCAAAGCTGCCCTGTTGTTGAGAACTGGGGAGTTTCTTGGGCTGCGGAAAAGCCGAAAGCAGTAACCACATTTCGGTGTCTTCTTCCGTTTCCCGGCTCAGGAAAATCGATCCAGCTACGTCTTCCGGTTCCAGGTAGTAGATCAGGGTGTAATTGGGCTCACCTGGCTCCTTCCTTGCGAGGGAACCGAACCTGTAGCCGGTCTCGGTCCCATCCGGGTTCACGTTCTCAAAATTGAGAATCGAGAGGACGTCTCCTTCGCTTATTTTTTCCTGCTGCTCGTCGACGTTTATCATTATTTCTTCGCCCGTTAGAGAGTCCTGACCGAGCGAATGAACTCCCAGCGTTAAAAATACCGTTAAAGCTAAACAGGTGGTAATCAGGACGCGACTCCTTCGTTTTAAATTCATTCGAATCACCTCAGATATTTTGCCTATCGTGTTAATTTTCATTATCTTTTTGATTCCAAAAACGATGGCCGGAACAGCAGCAGTATCGCCGGAATTACCGTAAAGGCGCTAATCATGCTTACTACCATGGTCAGCGCCATCAAAAAGCCAAAATTGACTATCGCGCTGAACGAGGAAAAAGCCAGAATGGCAAACCCGACCGCCAGCGCCATGGCATTGTAAAATATACCCTGACCGGTGGTCCGCAATGTAGCCGAAAGTATCTCCTCTTCGTCACGACCCTCCTCGTACTCGATTCGGAACCTCTCTATGAAGTGAATCGCGTAGTCAATGCCTATTCCAATTACTATAGAACTCACCATCAGAGTGGCGAGATCAAGCGGTGTCCCGCTGTAACCCATGACTCCGAAGTTTATCAGAACTGTTAGAACTAACGGGATAAGGCTTATCACGCCGGCAACAATTGAGCCGATTATCACTGCCACTATCAAACCCGCCACGCCAACAGAAGTAACCAGGCTGACCAGCTGACTTGACACGACCTTGGAGGAAACCATTGCTGAAAGCCTCGTCGACCCAACCATTTCGGCATCGATCGAACTGAAGTTCTCGTCCAGGTACTCATGAACTTCCTCTTTCAGTTCAACTATTTCGGTACTGGATGCGGAGTCGTAGAGGCCGGTTATTTCCCCGGCTGAAAAGTCTCCTCTCGCTAACTGCCCCAGCCCGCCTCCCTGAAAACTAAAGAGTAGCAGTAGTTGAGAAGCCAGGTTTTCCTTTTCGGGAATCCTGAAGTAGTCATGATCCCCGCCGTGGTATTCTTGATTCAGCTGTTTGACTATATCGACCAGAGAAAATGTCTTGTTTATCTTTATTCCTTCTTTTGTTTTCAGCCAGTTCTCGAACTCCTCCATCTTCTTAAGAGTATCCGGGTCCTTTAACCCGTCTTTTTGACTCGTATCTATCTCCACCAGAAGCTGATTCGATCCGGAAAAACTCCTGTCCAGCGAATTCAGCCCCTTAGTTACGACGCTTCCCTCTCCCAGAAACGATCTCTGAGAGGTCTCGATTTTTACCATAAATGTCCCTACGGCAAATACGGCTAGAACGACGAGGAAGGCTCCCAGCAGTATCCTTTTCTTGGTAGTCACCAACCGTTCAAAACCCTTAAGGAAGGATTTCCGTATCCCAGCAAGCGAGGAGAAAATCGAATCTCCATCCGAGTTCTTTGCCTGAAGCGGAAGGAGTGAAAGAATAGCCGGAACAAGAGTGAGAGAGAATATTATGGAGAAGAAGACGCCGATGGCTGCAAATACCCCGAACTGGCGCTGAGGTACTAAAAAGGAACTCATCAGAGCCAGAAAACCGGCAGCCGTGGTCAAACCCGCCATGGAGACAGGCGAATACATGGCTGAAGCTGTCTTCACTATTATCTCCCGCTTTGATAAATCCTTCGCGGACAGCTCGTAGTACTTGTTCAGCACGTGGATAGAATATGCCGTCCCCACCGCTACCAGGATAACCGGCAAAATAAACGTTATCAGCGTGAACGGTACCCCAACCAGCGACATCAACCCCACTGACCAGATTGTGCTCAAAGTCACCACTGTCAGGGGAAGCAATATTCCCCGCGGGCTCCGGAAGCTAAGGTAGAGAACGAGTCCGATGGCAACAAAGACCAGGGGCAACAGTACGATTAAATCGTCTATGATCTCCTCGGAAAGAACCGAATTCATGAAAGGTAGCCCCGCAATATATATCTCTTCCGGACCACCGTAAGCGTCGGTTATCGCCCTGATTTCGTCCGCGACTTCCTGTTCGTTTACCCCTGTCTCCATCTCGATCGAGAGCGCGGCGGAATTTCCCGATTGGGAAACCACACGGCCGACCAGCAGTTCGTTGCCCATCAATCTTTCCCTGTAGTTCTCAAGATCTTCCTGGCCCTTCGGATGAACCCCTCCTGGTGCTACCTGCTCTACGACCAGAGAGTCGCCCTGACCGATGATCATCTGAGAATTGAGGGGCCCTTCCACTTTTTTGACCCCACTAAGACCAGCTATCTCCTTTCTCAACTCTTCCAGTCGCTCCAGTACTCCCTCGTCGAATACTGTGTCCTCAGTTACCATCGTCACCCTGACGAAGACCTGGGACCCGTACCTCTCTTCCGCTTTTTTCATCGCTTCGACTGCGGGATTTGACGGGGACAGGTATTCCTCAAAGTTAGTCACCAGGTTGAGCCCGGGAATAAAGAAACCCAGAACGACGGTTCCGATAAGTGCCAGGCCAATTACTTTCCACGGGTTATCGACAACCCATCCGGCAAAGGAATTCATCTAAGTATTCCCTCCTGGAGGAAGAGGCTGGAAAAGTAAGCCGGAACCAGATCATCGTTGACTCCAACCGGCTTGACTTTTCCCTCAAAAGCTTTGCTTATCCCCTGTTTCAGCTGGTTTAACTGCTCCCGCACGGTAGCTCTCATCTCGAGGGGGATAGTCGTAAACGGTCTGTGTACAATCCAGACCTGATTGATCCGGCCGGTTTCTATCGTACTCGGAAATATAATTACCAGATCCAGGCCCAGTTTTCCCTCTCCTTTCA
Organism: Candidatus Bipolaricaulota bacterium; assembly: GCA_018335015.1. Lineage (GTDB taxonomy): Bacteria > Bipolaricaulota > Bipolaricaulia > M55B111 > M55B111 > JAGXLP01. Next base: position 918 of record JAGXKX010000035.1, on the reverse strand, counting down.
AGGGATTTTCCGTTGGATATTCGACTTCTGCTATTTTTGTCTTTACTTCCAGGCCTTCTCTGTTCTTTAATCTCCCGACGAGGGCCTGGACCCTCATGGATATTTCAAAATCGCTGGACTCGTCGACGAACATCACTTTGGTCTCTCTACCCGGTTCTTGGCCAGTAACATTAAGTCCGGCGACCAGGACCAGAATTACAAGAAAAGCCAGTAAAATGTAATTTTTCTTCACTTTGAACCCCCCTGCTTGTTTTCTTTTCTTAAGCCACGCCAAAAGAAATTAGCCAGTTCTTCCGGCGCCCGTGCAAATAGCTCCTCCTGTTCTCCCTCATCCAGGAGAACGCCGCAAGCAACTATCGACTCGACGGCCCCAAAAAGTGCCATGGCAACGACCTTCGGGTCACAGCTGCGAATTTGGCCGTTTTCAAGAGCCCCCTTTACCAAATTTTCCACGTACCTAAGTACTTCTCGATACTGCTGATTTAGCTGCTTTCCGAGCTTACTCCCGGGTTTGAACCTTTCTTGAACGATGACCCGAAGTAATTCCTTGTGACTTTCCAGCTGAGAAAAGTGTCGATCCAGTATAGCCTGTATTCCCTCCACGAGCGGTATATCCTGGCGAGAAAGCTCCTCGTAAAAATTTTTCCTATCTTCAAATTCGTTCGAAAATATATCCAGCAATATCTCCTGTTTGTTTTCGAAGTAGTTGTATATCGTCCCCACTGAAATACCGGCTTCCTTTGCAATTTCTTGAATACTTGTCTGGAAGTAGCCCTGATGAGAAATAACCCTGGTGGCGGCTTCCCGAACCAAAGAGGATTTGCCCTTCGAGTTGCTTTCTTTCATGGTTACCCCTCCTGAAAATATGAATGAACGTTCATTCATATTTTAACCCACTTTCACCTTTTTTCAAGAAAA
>JAGXKX010000113.1 GCA_018335015.1 Candidatus Bipolaricaulota bacterium | reverse complement strand
CTGAGCTATTCGCCCGCTCAAGACTACCAATGACCGGCTCTTAGACGAGCAGGTTCTATCAACGAGCAAAATAACAAGATTGGCGACCTTATTTATTATGTGCTCGTTAACCGTGCCATTTATACCGAAACCTTGGACCGATATCAAGATAAATTAGCCTCAACGATTCAAGCTAAACACCGTGATGTTGAGATATCTCCGTGAATTATCGAACCGCGGCAAAACGGCCAGAACCACTTTACCGCTAACTATTGACTTAGATTTGTTAGAAATACTCGCAAAGTCTCCACCTGATTTTTAGCTGAAATTCACGGAGAACTTGGCTAATAAAGAAATCACTTGGAATGCGCTATCCCTGATTACAGAGCGGGAAATTACGTCCGATTAGTTGCTTTGCAACCGCAACTTCAATTTACATACAAACTTTCGGATTAATCCCAGCCCCCAGGGGGTTTTTTCTCCGTAAGCCAATAAGCTTATAGATACTAGAAAGAGAAGTATCGTTAAATTATGAAAATTGGGAGTAGTAGCTAACAGACATGAAGAAATTAAACCCAACTAAATAAAATAATAAGGAGGAATAAGAAAGAAGTGGAGATAGGTTGTAAGTAACGGATGTCAAATAGTAGCCTAAACCAATTTTCGAGTTAAGCCAACATCAGTTCCTAGCGGTTAAAATATTCCAAGAAAATATTGACCGACTACTTATCAACAGAGGCCGATTTTACAGATCAATCTTTCCCGGTTTTCCTGAAAATCTCCGTGGTGGTCTTTCTTCCACACGTTTTCCCTGCAAATATTGTCCGTACAGGTCTGAGCCCTCTTTTGTTTTTGTTCACGCCTGCTGTCAATAAAGTTCTTGTTCATTTTAACCTCCCCTTGATTGACTGAGTTCATTTCAAAAGTTGAGTATTTCCCTCAACTTTATTATACAGCGTTTTAAGAATAATACAAATTAGTAGAAATAGCTTCTGGAAAAATAACGATGGCTTTAGCAGGGCAATAATAATTGCCTTGTTAATTAGTTCCCGCCAGATGATAGACCTCTGGCGGGGTATTTACCGGACTTTCGAGGGAGAATGATTAGCCCTTTATCTGGATATTACTTTGCTGGTCTTTCCGCATCTTGTTCACCAGGTCCTTAAATTCAGGGTAACCTTCCAGCGGCAACAGGGACTTCTCTTTCACTAACTTTCGCGTAACGGTCATTTGTCCTTCGCCCGTAAATTCGTAAGATGAACTATATGACATCCATTCCGTTTCAATATCAATACCATCGGGAGTTACTACCTCTCTCTCCCTGGGGAACGAAATAGTTACCTCGTCAATCAGTGTAGCCGGAATCATCTGTAATGGATACTCCCGCTCGTCCACCGGCAGGCTGGCGAATTTATCGTAATTCCTGTCGAGAGGAATCCTGAGAGTCGGGGGAGTCTGGAATATCAAGGAATCACCTAAAGTGTCTGCGAACCCGTCCTTTTCGTAAGACAGTTCTACGGTTAACCTTTCGTCGATTTTCTCCAGATCCGTATGGCTAAAGTTTTTGAGCTGAGCTCCCGACTCTTGCTGGCTCAATATGCCTCGATAAATCCGTTCCTGTCTTACTCGGGAATACGATTCGAGGAAAGACTTGAGGTAGTAGCTATAGTAACCAGAGTGGGAGATCTCTATTCTCGTATTCAGATCACCCTCCTCGTTAATTTCCACTTCTTGATCAACTTTAACTCTGGTTTTTTCCGGGTTGAATTCGTCCATTTCAACTATTTTCCCCACTTCGTCTTTCCTCGGGATGATAGCCAGAGCTTTCTTTGACCTGTCGGAGTCAGGTAGATATTCATAAGGGCAAACGTCACAGGTGGGATCGAGGAACTTGAGACCTCCTTCCATCTCAACAGCCACTATGGCGTGGTTTAGCCCTCTTCCGGGCGGCGGCTCCTCGAACATCGTTTTCTCGTTGAGGCCGGAGAGAATCAATACCGGATGAGCTTTTATCCCTGCTACCTTTAACATACTTATAAGTAGCGCCACTTTATCCTTACAATCACCGTATTTATTGTGGAACACTTCACTGGCTTTGTGGGGCTGGATCCTTCCCCGCCCGAGCTCGATAGCTACGTACCTGATTTTAGTCGCTACGTAATTGTAAAGGGCCCGGACCTTTTCCTCTTTTCCTTTAAGTCCCTGGGTCAGCTCTTTAACTTTCCCTCTTATTGCTTTGTCTGGCTTCGCTCTATTTTTTGCCAGGCTCCAGAATTCCTTCGAGTAGTACTCCCAGCTTTCTATTGAAGTAACTAACACCCTTTTCGAAATCCGAGAAATCGGCGGCATGCCAGGCTCTTCGATTATTTTTGGCAAGTCCTCTCTTTCCCAGATGAAAGTTTTTTGGGCGTTCTCTTCTTCAACCGTCGGAGGTAGGTCCGCGTCGAAATCGGTCCAGCGAACGTCCATTTCAGAGGGAAAGGAAACCTCGAAATGGGACCGCATAACTGGCTGCTTGTAGTACCTAAAGTTCCAGCCTGACCTGAAATCGCCTTTTAGAAAGAACTGCTCAGGTTTTAAGGTATACGAAAATTCAATTACGGCCCCGTTGGTCAAACCGGGCATGCTAATTACTTTCTTCTTTAAGTCCGAATACATTGGATACTGCTGGAGTCTCGCCGGAGTAATATCCCGCATGTCATCTTTATCCGGCTTTATCACTTTGCCTTCGGGCGTTATCGTCCGAACCCAGTTTAACTTCGGTTTGCCAGATGGGGCGAGATAAGGGATCTCCACTTCGCCGAATTTCTGTCTACCCTCTTTGTTGAAAACCTTTATTTGTCTGGTAACTGTCAAAGTCTTCCCGGCCTTCGACCCGACTTCTACCGTTCCCTTATCCAGCATTATCACAGCGTCCGAATCGGGATACTCGTCTCGGGTCGGTGCTTTTTCCAAAATGGCTTCTGCGGGTTGAGGGCCTGCAAGCGTAGCTGAACCGGAAAGAACCAATATTATGCTGAGTGATAAGATTACCAACATATTTTTTGTGGAAATACTGTACTTTTCTCTCATTTTTTACCCCCCAGATAAAAGTCCAAATGAAGTATAAAAAATTATAATCTCAAATAAAAATCAAGTTCTTTCCTGACCGTAACTCAGTCCCACTTCGAGCGAGACTTGAGTGGTATCACCTCTTCTCAACGACGCCGATACCCGGACGCCGTCGTATTCCCCTTTTCTGTAGACCAATCCCCCTCCTAGACCGACAGTAGAACGGTTTTCTTCTTGACTGAAGGAGATCCTGCCGGTAATCGCTATTTTAGAATTCGCCACGAAGCTTACCCCCGTATTAATATCGAATCCTTCATCGGTGATAGATAATTCCGGTAACACCATCACGGGGTCTTTAGACCATACGAGGCCGACTTCTGGCGACCCACCCAGCACGGGAACAAGAAAGTGAGACTTGATCTCGGAATTTTCCCAGATGCTTACCTTAATTTTGAACGTCGCTCCCCCGAACTGACTTGATGTCTCCTCGCTGGTCTCTCTACCACCCGTCCAGAGGTTTGTAGCTTCCGTTTTTATGGAGTCCGTACGGTAAGAGAACCCACCTCTGAAGCCAATTCGTTCATTTAGCTCAACTGAGCTTCGGAGGCTCCAGGATGTCCCATCAATCGCCTTTTTCTTCTTCCACAACCCTGTCTTATCTCTGGAATGCACGGTCAACTTATCCAAGTACCTGGAAAAATTGAGGGTCAGCTGCCAGGATTTTCGGTCTTCCCCGAAACGCAGAGGGTTAACTCTATCGTTAGCCCTGGCCCGGACGGATCCGCTAAACGAAATGGTGATTAGGAGAAGTAAAACCGAGACCACCTGGAGTTGGACGGACTTCAATGAGCCCATAAAAACCTCCGAGAAAGAGCCTGAGTTCTATTCCTCAGTTTGATCTTTTTCCTTACTTCGTTAAGGGTTTCTAATGTCCTGTCCTTATACTCCCGAGGTGGAGAAAATGCCAACACCAGCCCGTCCCACTTGTTAAAGAATTCTTTTCTTCCCATCGAGCGGATACCCCAGGAGGGATCAGCCAAAACCATTTGACCCCGAAAATCAGTGATACTCAGGACAAAGTGATCCACCGGCTTGTCCAGGTGAACCAGAAGAGGTGTTTTCAGCTTACTAATTATGGAAAAAACTTTTTCCTTAGGAATTTCATAACCTCTCGCGGGAATTTCTAATTCCTGGCTTACTTTCTTTAAGTCAAGCATGGATACACCACCCTCGGGCAATTTCCCCTCCTCTAACTTTTCAATCTCTTCCTGGATATACGGTTTAACCAATTCTGTTATTTCCTCTTCTCCGGTGTCCATTCCGTAAAATTCGGCAAACAGAGTTGCCAGCGAGGCCGGACCACAGCTGGACAGGGTGTTTTGGCC
>JAGXKX010000112.1 GCA_018335015.1 Candidatus Bipolaricaulota bacterium | reverse complement strand
GTGAAAACTTTGATTTTTTGAAAATGGTTCGAGGGTTTTGGTTGATAACGCCGATATTTACGCAAGAACCTTGATTTGTTGACTTTCCCTTTGTTGAAAAGGCCTTCGGCCACCCTTAGAATTATCCAGTCTAAAATCCCCGAGGTGTTTCCTCTTGTTTGAATCACTCACCGGTAAATTGACCGAAGTGCTGGATCAGTTGAAAGGCAAGGGCAAGCTGAGCGAGGAAGACGTCAAGGAAGCGCTCAAAGAAGTCAAGATGGCCCTGCTGGAAGCTGACGTAAACTACAAAGTTGTCAAAGAGCTGATCGGCAATATAGAGGAAAAGGCCGTCGGGAAAGAAGTAATGGAAAGCTTGACTCCCGGTCAGCAGGTTATCAAGATAGTCCGGGACGAGCTGGCTGAAATTATGGGTGAGGAACGGAGCGACCTGAATTTGAGCTCCGATCCCGCCGTGATTATGGTCGTCGGCCTTCAGGGCAGCGGTAAGACCACGACCTGTGGAAAATTGGCCCGAAGGTTGAAGGGAGACGGCCAGGGACCGCTGTTGGTTGCTGCAGATACTTATCGACCGGCAGCCCGGGAACAGCTGGAAAAGCTCGGTGACGATCTGGAGCTTCCCGTCTACGCCGACAGGGATCAAGGGCCGGAGGAACTTGCCGCTTCGTCCATAGATCGGGCCGAGAGTGACGGTTCTGACGTCGTAATTCTCGACACTGCCGGGCGCCTTCAGATAGATGAAGAAATGATGGATGAGCTAGTAAGGATAAAGGGAAAAATTGACCCGGACGAGATACTACTGGTTGCCGACGCACTCACCGGCCAGGAAGCAACTTCTATAGCCGACGAATTTGACGATAGACTGGGTGTTACCGGAATAATTCTGACCAAGATGGACGGTGACGCCCGGGGCGGAGCCGCGCTTTCCATGGTTCAGGTGAGCGGTCAACCGGTAAAGTTTGCGGGAGTCGGGGAAAAACTCGACGACCTGGAGCCGTTTTACCCAGAGAGAGTGGCGGGAAGGATACTCGGCATGGGCGACGTCCTCTCGCTCGTCGAGAAGGCCGAGCGGGAGATGGATCAGGACAAGGCTGCCGAGCTAGAAGAAAAGATAAAGAAGAAGAAATTCACCCTCCAGGATTTCCTCGACCAGCTGGACGAAGTCAGGAACATGGGAACACTCGGAGAGATACTGGACAAGTTGCCGGGAGTGGGAAACAAGGTTGACGATCTCGACCTGGAAGGGGACGAAATAGATAGGATCGAGGCGATCATAAACTCGATGACTCCTGAAGAACGGGCAAATCCCAAAGTTATAGACGGAAGCAGGAAAAGAAGGATAGCTCGAGGAAGCGGGTGCGAAGTCACCGAGGTAAATGATCTGCTGGAGAGATTTAACAAGGTAAAGAAGATGATGGATAATATGGGAAGCCTCCAGAAGAAATTTGGCGGGCTTCCGGGAGGATTGGGAGTATAACTCCGGAATATAATACCAATAAAAACGGGAGGAGAAGATGAGCGCAAGAATTAGCTTGAAGAAGACAGGAAAAAAGGGACAGCCTTACTACCGCGTGGTAGTTCTGGATCGTTCGAAATCGAGGGATACTGAGGTACTGGAAGATCTGGGTTTTTATAACCCCAGACCGGACCCAAGGGACATCAGACTGGATACGGAAAAGGCCTACGAATGGCTCAAAAAGGGCGCGGAACCGTCTAATACCGTACGTGATATCTTCTCGCAGGAAGGACTCATGGAGAAGTTACACGAAGAGAAGTATGGCTGACCGTAATGTCCCTCGAGCTGCTCTATCATCTGATTGAGCCGCTCCTTGACCACCCCGAAAACCTTCGCGTAGATCATATCGACACGGAAGAAGTTGATATTTTTCTAATATCCGTCCCCGAAGGTGATCGCGGGCACTTACTGGGGCGGGACGGCAAGACGGCGGACTCGCTTCGTGCGATCTTAACCAGGGCTGGAGAATTGTCCGGCAGGAACGTCGTCGTTGATATTCTGGACTGATCGGCGAAAAAATGATATTTGACGTTCTCACGATATTTCCCGAAATTCTCGAAGGCCTGTTGAACAGGGGCGTAATAGCTCAGGCCCGAAAGAAAGGCAGGATCAACCTGGGGCTCTGGGACTTGCGAGACTTTGCCGAAGGTCCTCACAGGAACGTGGACGATCGTCCTTACGGCGGTGGACCTGGCATGGTTATGAAGCCCGAACCGTTTTACCGCGGTGTTCGGGCTATAAAGTCCGGTAGAGGGGGAGGACGAGTTATTTTGCTTAGCTCACGAGGTAAGCTTATCGACCAATCCAAGCTGGAAGATCTGGTTTCCGAGGACAACCTTATCCTGCTCGCCGGCAGGTACGAGGGAGTGGACGAACGCGTGACGGAGATATGTGACGACAGGTTGTCTCTCGGCGATTTCGTCCTGTCCGGCGGTGAGGTGCCTGCTGCCGCCCTTATAGAGGGAGTTGGTCGTTTAGTGGATGGCGTTCTCGGAAATGAACGGTCGGCGGCGACGGATTCTTTCTCGAACGGAGACGTCCTTGGTCCGCCCCAGTACACTAGACCGCGGGAGTTCGAGGGCATGGAAGTGCCAGAAGTACTGTTGAGCGGAGATCACGAGAAGGTCGATAGGTTCAGGAAGGAAAAGGCGCTCCGGGACACGGAAAAGTTACGACCGGATCTTCTGGAAGAGGAGGAGTGACGTGGGCAATCTCTACATTGGTCTCCTGCACTACCCGATGCGAAACCGCCGCGGAGACGTAGTCACCACTTCGATGACCAGTATGGACGTTCACGATATCGCCAGGACGGCGAAAACTTTTGGAGCCGCCCGGTACTACGTAATAACTCCGTTAAAAACTCAGAGGGAAATTGCCCGCCGGTTGAGGGGTTACTGGACCGAACAGGAGCGGACCAGGGAAAATACCAACCGGGGGGAAGCCTTGGAATTGGTTTCCGTTTTAGATAAACTTGAGGAAGGTATTTTGGATATTTCTGATCGAGAAGAGAAGGAACCGTTGCTCGTGGGCACTTCAGCTCGGCATCTGGACGAAAGGAGAATGGAATACGAGGAAGCGACCGACCAGCTCCGGGAAGAAACGAAGCCGATGTTTCTTTTGTTTGGAACCGGCTGGGGCATGGCGGACGAACTGACATCGCAGCTGGATTATCTTCTTCCTCCAATCGAGGGGATCGATGAGTTTAATCACCTTTCGGTCCGGGCCGCGGTAGCGGTCACGCTCGATAGAGTCAGGGGTAGCGGTAGAATTAATTAAAAAAGGAGAATAAGAATAACAGGAGTTGATTAAAATGGACGAAATTATGAACAAGGTTGAGAGCGATTTTATCAAGGGCGACGTACCCGATGTTAGTCCTGGAGATAAAGTCAGAGTCCACGAACACGTCCAGGAGGGTTCGAAAGAGAGGATTCAGGTATTCGAGGGAGTCCTGCTGAAAAAGAGCGGAAGCGGGGCCAACAAGATGATCACCGTCAGGAAACATTCTTCCGGTATCGGAGTTGAAAAGACGCTCCCGATTCATTCTCCCAAGATAGAGAAGATCGAGCTCGTGAAAAAGGGTAATTCCCGGCAGGCGAGACCTTATTACCTGAGACGACAGCGGAAATACTAAAACCAACCACCTCTAATGCCACCCAACCGACGCGAGGACGAGGATACAAATAAGCCCTACAGCGCGAAACTGCTGAACTTCCTGGGGATAAGTACCAACAGGACGGTAGATTACCTGCTGGAATGGGTCGACGTCCTAGCCGTGGCCGCGCTTCTGGCCTGGTTGATTATGACGTTCGTCACGGTGAGGATGAGCGTCCCCACCGGTTCTATGGAGCCTACCATTCAGCCTCACGATAGTTTTTTTGTCGACAAAATTACCTATAATTTCAGAGACCCCAACCGAGGGGACATAATAGTCTTCTGGCATAACACGGAAGATGGGGGCAGAACCAGGTACGTCAAGAGGTTGATCGCCAAGGGCGGCGATACGGTTGAGATAAAGGGTGGAGACATCTATCTCAACGGAGAAGAGTTAACCGGGGGAAAGTTCGACCGTCGCTACTGGGCGGAAGGCCAGTACGGAGTGGGGAAGATTGAAGTTCCGGAAGGTAAATACTACGTCCTGGGTGACAACAGTTCCAACAGTTTCGATTCGCGGTTCTGGGGATTTGCAGACGCATCATCCCTTATTGGGGAACCCTACCTGCGGGTCTGGCCGCCCGGCCGATTCGGCCTGATAAACTGAGCCGAAGCTCTCCAGAAAGCTTTCGTGACTTTTATCGATATCCTTAGACAAAACATCTAGCTTTTAGAACCCTCGGGATAATCCACTGGACAGGGAGCAGTTATTCGGAGAGGGATTAATCCGCCGTTGGTGAAATAACTGTG
>JAGXKX010000111.1 GCA_018335015.1 Candidatus Bipolaricaulota bacterium | reverse complement strand
AAGCTTTCGTGACTTTTATCGATATCCTTAGACAAAACATCTAGCTTTTAGAACCCTCGGGATAATCCACTGGACAGGGAGCAGTTATTCGGAGAGGGATTAATCCGCCGTTGGTGAAATAACTGTGCCTTAAACAGATATGTGCAGCGAAAGTTTCAGGCTTCAATATTTAGTGAACTGGATATCCTTTACATACAAATATGAACAAGACAGGTTGCATTTGTAGCGGAAGGCTTTAGCCTTCCATATTTATAGGTCTGAACACCTCCTCTACCTTAAAAGTGCCGGACTCGACACCCTTGGGACAATTTTATCTCAAACCTTTTGCCAATTGTATGAACTAGGTATATTTCGTGAGCACTGAATTTAATTTATCTCACTTGTCACCAGCCCCCTGCCCCTTACCTGGCTGCCGGATTTTGTCTACTGGCAAGATTTTAAGGTTAAATCAGTTGCCAGGTAAGGGGCAGGGGGCAGACAATAATAAAGTGGCGGAAAAAGAGTTGGTGCGGCTCCCGAGCCCTCTCGGAAACTTTTGATTTCTGTAAAGGTTGCACGGACCGCTGGCCCTATTGGATAATAACAGACGAGGTTAACGAAGATGAATGAACTTACAAAATTTGACGAAAGGTTTCTGGAGAACCACGGCAGGATAGCCGGTTTGGACGAAGCTGGTCGGGGTGCCCTGGCGGGACCGGTATTCGTTGGCTGTGTATCCGCCGCACGGTCTGCCCTTAAAGATGATAACCTGAGCGAAGTCAACGATTCCAAGCAACTTACCGGCGGTACCAGGGACGAGTTGTTCGCTCTGCTGGGGAAGAACCGGGAGATAGAAGTCGGGATTGGTATGGCTAGCAGCTGCGAGATAGACGATTTGGGAATAAACGACGCCGCCAACCTTGCCGCCACTCGCGCTCTGTCGGCGGTTTCTTCTGAAATAGATCTGGCCTTGCTGGATAGAGGGCTCGCTCCGGATCTTGGAGTTCCCGTGAATACGCTGGAGAAGGGCGACGAGAGATCCTTTCACGTGGCCGGTGCCTCGATACTGGCAAAAGTCGCCCGGGATCGGTACATGTGGCTTATGGCAGAAAAATATCCCGACTACGGCTGGAAATCAAATGTCGGGTACGGAACGAAAGAGCACAGAAGTGCCGTCAGTAGACTAGGTCGATCACCGCTCCACAGAAAAAGTTATAAAATAGCCTGAAATCGTTTGCTATAAAAGGTCTACGGCGTTATAATGCTTCTAGCGCATCCGAAATGGTTAAAATATTGGCTGTCGGGAGCTGAACGGACCGTCTTAGTTTTATATGGGGAAGTTTGTCGAAATTGAATGCCTTAAGTGTCCTTGAATTTAGGTTTAGGGGTTTTATAATAAATTTTAGCTTAGGAGGCGGGAAAAGATGTTTAAAAGTGGAAAATTAGTAAAAATTAGTTTGAGTTTCGTTCTAATATTCGGCCTCGCGATATCCGTCTTCTTTACTGCGGGCTACGCCCAGGATGACGAAGAGATGTTTTCCGACGTTCCATCGGACCACTGGGCTTATCAGGACATCCAGTACTTGTCGGAAAGGGGAATAATTACCGGCCTGCCGGGTGGCACCTACGAGGGAGGAGAGGCGATTACCAGGTATCAGGTCGCTACCCTGGTGGCCAGAACGGTAAGGTATCTTCAAAACAACGCTGGTTCCACGAACCAGCAGGATCTCAGCACGCTGGAAGACCTGGTCTACAAGCTTTCCGAAAGGGTTGATTCGACGAGCCAGACCTCGTCTCAGCTGCAGGACAGGGTAAATAACTTAGAAGCCCAGGTTCAGGAACTAAGAGCCTCGTCCGGTCCGGAAAACTACGATCAACTGGTAAAAAGGTCTCAGAACAATTTCATCCTTGGCGTTACCGGGGTAGTTCTGGGTGCGGGCGCTCTTGCCTGGACTCTTCTATTTCAGTAAGGGCTATTAAACTTTGATTTTTGTGGGCAAAATATATAAGATATAAAGCACGTGACGAACACGAGGCCAAAAAATAAAATAAACCAAACCTACAAAGCGGAGGTGATTAATGAAAATTTTCCCGCGGGTAAATATAAACTGATCCGCTAATTCCTAGGAATTTAAAGCTAGATCTAGCAGGTAAGAGACATTGTATCAATTAACAATAGAAGGAGGTAAAACTAATAATGACTAAAAAGTTTCTAGCAGTAACGTTGGTTTTGGTTCTCGCAGCAGGCTTTATGGCAGTTGCTGCAGAGCATGAAGATGAACGACCTTTGATGGGAAGTTGGGAGAATGAACTGACCTTGGACCCTGATGCTACACCTAACGTAATTGACGCCTTTTCTTCGACTCTTACAGTAGAGTATATGACAGGCGGGATTACTTATGAAAGTGTATCTGAATTCGATATAGACGGATACACGGATCAAACTTTTAATGTCGATGCGACCGTAGGTCTGCTGGACCTTAGTTCAACCGTCAACTTTGATACGCAGACTCCCGGGCTCGATTACTGGAAAAACACGGCCAGCTTGACGCTCGGTGGCGTAAGTATTACCGACACTTTCTTATTACAGAAAACTAGTAGCTATGGGGCCGGGATGGACCTTGCATTTTCCGGTGAAACCCCAGGTGGAGTTTCGGTTAACGTGAGTAACTACTTTGGTATGGAACCGGATTCAAGCGCTGCTAGCGGTTACGCGATAGTAACCAAGCACCACCCAGATGATGAACTGGATTCCTATGGTGCTTCTAGCCTCCAGTACGTTAGCTCCGTGTTAACGCTGGATAACCTGTCTTTGGGATGCTGTGACTTCTCTAACGAGACCATGTTCTCCGAAGCCAACGGGTTCGAGTACAGCTTATTCGAGTTCACAATAGAGTCCAACGACTGGCCTTTGAGCCTGGCCGCGGACCTCAAGTTCACCGCACAGACGAAGTCGATCTACCTCACACCGAGCCTCACGACTGACTGGAGCTGCTTCGAGGTCTACACCGATCTCAGCGGAGTACTGGGCAATAACAGTCCTGAAATGTCGGGTTCAACCATAGATGGACTGGAAGTTGCAGGATTCGCCATCAAGGACGTAGAGCTCGGCCATGTCGAGTTCAGCAGCTACACTGCTCTTGGTGGCCACACGCTTTACGACTTGTACTTGAACTTCGGCTCAGATACCCCCTACATAGTCGGTACAACCTACGACGAAGTGTTCAGGATAGAGAAACTGGAGACATTCGACCTTGACTTCACCTTGGACACTTACTTCGACATGTCGAATGCTGGGCTATTTGACCTGGCGCTGTTCGACGCGAATGCTAGCTACGATCTCTCCAGCCAGTTTACGCTGGGAAGCGGACTTCAGGTCAGTCCTTCTAGTGGTCTGAACGAAATTTCCCTCTCGCTGGACTACAGCTGGTAAGCTCGATAATTACTTAATTACGCAACTTTATAACCCCGGATCATCCGATCCGGGGTTTTTCTTTTTTCTCAAGTTCTTCCCTGGTACTTCCTCCAAAGTTTACAATAGACCATTTTGCAGCCCCCACCGTAATTAATATCTCAGTATGCGGAACTTTTGAGATCCGTTGTTATGATTGTGGAATAGTTGACATTAACTAAGGTCCTAATCTTCCCTCCCCATCGTAGATAGCCGGGCCTTTCCAGGCCTGCGGTGACGGTTGGGGGAAGTGTAATGATTTATCCTTCGGTAAATTCTACGAAGCTTCTAACGAAGGTAACCAATCATACACTTCGACCGAAGTGTACACCGGGGCTCGAAAACCCTGGCTATCGTTTTCTTGTAAACTAGGTTTATCCGAGGTTGGAAAAGCCCGGCTTCTCGTGTAAACCATCCCTGGAAAGCTAGTTACAAGCAGCCAGTATAAAACTGGTATACTATTTGTTTATTGCTTGCGCCGGTATTTGCTGAAAACTATAATCGTAAAGATGGTTGTGCGAAAAAATTCCTTAAAGTCTATTTCAATTACATTATGTTTACTGGTTTATTAGCCAACTACTGGCCGAAACGTAAGCTTTGACCGAGGAGGGACAAATGAAAGAAAATTACGATTACCAGGACTTACTGGTGAACGGCGACCTGTCGGAGATAGACCCGCTGGTCGACGAGCTGATTACGGTCGAGGAGGACAGGCAGTCCAGGAAGTTGATTTTGATTCCGTCGGAGTCGGTCTCGCCGCTGCCGGTGCGGGATGCACTGGGTTCAGTTTTCAACAACGTCTATGCAGAGGGTTATCCGCGTGACGTCATGCGCGAGGAACTCGAGGAAAACATGGAGGACTTGGTTCGCCAGTTCACTCACTACCGGCGTTACGCCAACCGGCGTTTTTACAAGGGAACAGAATTGGTAGACATGGTCGAGTGCCTGGCAGGTATCCGGGCAAAGCAGGCGCACGCCACCGAGGAGGTGCCGCCGGAGGACATCTACGTCAATGTCCAGCCGCTATCCGGAA
>JAGXKX010000034.1:12288-16956 GCA_018335015.1 Candidatus Bipolaricaulota bacterium | reverse complement strand
GAGGCTTAAAATTTAAAAGAACAAAAGGATTAAAAAATTGGTGCTAATTGTTGGTTTTGGGTGTAAGCCCGCTTGCTCCAGCAAATATCGCTTTCATCTCTTCATTGTCAATTCTTGCCGAACGTGTTAGTTTTAAAGTTAAGCTTGCTCCTATGGTCTGAATGCTCATCTCTCGTCAGATTTCCCTTGGACCTGCAATGCTCTGTCCAGGTCTACACCCCTGATGTAATCCTCTTCAACTAGTATATCGCCGATTTTCTTTCCGTTCTTTTTGTTGCTTTGTTTGTCCAACCCGTCTTCAAGTTTACCCTTAGTCAAAGCACCCATGTCGGTCAATATTTCCCCTACCCTGTTTTCCGCTTCGAAATATTCCTCCACGATGGACAGAAGGCAGGAGCTCTTACTTTTCCTTTCTCGATTGGCTTTTTTCTCCAGCTTATCTATCAAATACTGGTCCTCTTCGCGATAATATATCGTCGTTTGCATGAGTTCCACTCCGAACTAGTGCAAATTTACAGAAGATCTCACTTGGCTCCAATAAGTCGTTGAGCGCATTGGATAGACATTAAAGATGTTAAGGAGATAAAGATAAGTGGTTCTATTGAAACAATACTCTTACTGGATGTATTACTGATGGCGCTATTTTGGAATGAAGCCAAGGCCTTCACCTACAATTGAATTTATGCCTTGGTAGCTCGGCCATCCTTTTTTGTAGGACCCTGAGCTTTGCGAAACCCCGTCTCCGGAGCTTTGCCTTTTTCAGGTTAACCAACTATAACAGGAACTATACTATTTGTCAAGTTTTGCAATTCGTAAGTATTTTTTTAACTTATGGTTGGGATTTACCCACCTCTAGAAGCTAAGCCATTCGGGATATTTCGGATATTTGAGCCCCGGCGGATACAGGAGTCCAACAATCGGATACTATGGTGTCAGTTAAACTTCTTGCCTTATATAAACGGGAAAAACCTGGACCAGCTAGCTTTACTGACGGCCTTACCAGATTACTTCCGCTTCCAGTGTCAGTTCAAATGTCGGACTCTCGGACCTTAAAACCAGATCGGAGCTTATATCCAGTTCGTCCGATAGCGGGGTAATCATCCTTAATCGCGACTTACCCCAGCCAAACAATTCATCGTTCGTTATCGAATCCAGATAGGTCGTCATTTGCAACCTGCCTGGAGATCGGTAACCAGAGTAAAACGGGCCGGAGAGCGTAAATTTCTGGGAATAATTCGAATCTCCCGTAACCGATGAGTTCTTGTCCTTGTCTATCGCAGTATCGACCCTCAGCGTGTATCCGTTGGGGAAGGTGTTTCTAAATCGTATTCCGTAGAGATTAAAGCCTTCTAAAATGTTCTCCAGGTCATTTGTCTCGACCTCCCCTAATAGCATGAAGCAATCGAGCCACTCGGACCGGTAGAATATATTTGGTTCGACAATCTTGCTGTTGGCGGTGAAGGTAGTCTCGAATTCAAAATAAGTTCCGTAAAACAGCGGGAGGTCTCCTACGTCGATTGCCAACTCATTGAACCCCTCGTCGGTAAAACTTACATCCGTGTTTACAGTTACTTCGCAATCGGAGCACCTCCACCTACTTCTAAGCCTGCTTTCGTCGTAAGCAGGATTGGCACCTGTAAACTGAGTCCTGCCACTGAAAGATATGCTGCCCAGACTCCAGCGTCCTTCCAGCCTGTAATAGGTATTATCCGAGTCGTCATCAAGATAAAACGTATGGCGGAAATCTATCTCGGAGAATTCGAAATCCGTTCTCGTCCGCCAGTAATTAAACGGTTCCGCGGCCGTTGGATCAAAGTCTACGAGAGAGTTGAATTCCAGCAGTCCAAGTGGAGCCTCGCCCCTCAGCTTTACGGAATCGAGCTCATCCTTCGACCAGGAAGAATCAGTTCTCCATTCTACGTCGGCGTAGCGATAGATCGTGGTCAGATCCGTGCCAAAATCCGAAAAGTAATCCGAGTCCTCACCTGTCAGGGTAATATAAGAGTCCCAATACCCCGAGAACGAAACAGGTGCTCTTGCCTCGGGGATCACATCAATAATTATCGTCGATACATTTCCAACTCCCCTTTCATCTTCAACCCGGTAATTGAGCGTCTCTATCCCTCTAAAACCGGGATCGGGAATATATTCGAGCTCTACAAAAGCTCGATTGGGGGTTTCGTATTGAACGTCTTCAATATCTCCGGATATTTCTCCATGAAGCGGTTCTCCGAGTAACTGAAACTCTATCGGGTGGCGATCGGGCCGCATCGGTTCTACGTCTTCATCCGTTGCTGAAAGTTTTATCGTAACCGGAATATTTTCCCGGGTCGTAAATAGGTCTCTTACAGGAAATGGTGGATCGTTTTGGGGCTCTACTTCAATAGTTACATTAGCTTCAGAACTTCCTCCGCCTAAATTTTCAACCCGATAAACGAAGTAATCGCTGCCGTAGTAATCCTGGGCCGGAGTATAAATGATTTCAGTGTCGCTGAGAGTCTCGGCTGTACCGTGAGCGGGGGTTTCCACTATAGTAATTTTCCTATCGTCGGGGTCGGAATTGACATCCTCGTCGTTTTCGAGCACGGTTATTACTACTGAAGAGTCTTCATTTACTTTGGCTTGGTCGTCCTTAGCGATGGGGTTTTGAGCGTAAACAGTGAAACTACTTAAAGAGAGTGAAACAAAAAATATAATTAGGAAACAGGCAATTTTCTTCTTACGAACCGAATTCCAGACATTCGCGGGCATAATTTTAGCCCCCTTTTTCTGCTGACCCATTATAACAGTTCTCAATTTGATTTATCAACTAATAGGAATCTTTAATCTTCTGCCAAAACTCGCCGAGACACCAGGATTCCCCGGAATATTCATCCGGGGGCATCCGTTCTAAACTAGCTTTCTAGAACTATTCAACTATCAGCTCTCTCCAACGATCCTGAAGGCCTGTTTGTAGATGATTCTGTTGCCAACTACTATGTATAGCCTATAGGTTCCGGGCTGCACTCTCGAGGTGTCAAAATTCACCTGATAGTTAGGTAGACCGGGAACGTTCAGCGCGGAAAGTGGAGCGCCTTCTCCCTTCATCACGGATCCAGCACCTCCTGCCACGGCCCGAGTCGAACTCGCCAGTAGTACTTTAGGTTCCGAATCCGCCGATATTCCCTCGGGAATCCTAACTGTGAAGGAAAGTTGCGTTCCGGATTCTATTGTGCCCGGCTCTCCGAGGAAAGTCCTTGCCATAAGGGTTCTTTCGTTAACCATACGGGCACTGGCTGTCAAGTCCACGGTCTTTCTATCCCGACCCTTTATGATTATTCCCTCGTTGGTCCCCCAGTTTTCCCTTAGGTCTTCAAGCTCGGGATCAATCCTTTCCATTGAATTGACAGGGGCTGTACTACCACCGGGCCATCCGAGTTCTGTGTTCCCGGCATTTGCAGAATCAATTATCAGACCGTCTCTATTCAGTAACTGCATTACTTCCCCTTCATCCAGCAGAGGTAGCTTATGAGGTTCTTCCGTGTCGTAGATCAGGTCCGCCTTTATATTACTAACCGTTTCATCGTTTAACCGCTCCAGAAGGTAATAACCTTCCGCTTCTATTATTCCTCTCAACCTTACCTCTTTCCATTCTTCCGTCCTGTTTTTTCTCCAGCGGAGCCTCCAGCCGGTCAGGTCAACTTCACCTTCGGTGAGATTTACCAGCTCGATCCATTCGTCCCTCGAGTCCGCTTTAGTACCGGACCAGGCGATTTCGTTTATTGCTACTTCTTTTTCAAGTCCACCTGCTCCACCTCCCTCTGCCTCGCCACCGCAGACCTGGACTTCTATGGATACAGTCGCTCGGTCAAATTCGGCAAACGGGTCCTCTACCATGTAAGTAAATGTATCAGTGCCAATATAATCCTCCGAAGGCGAGTAGACCAACCCTACATTGGCCTCGTGCTCCTCCAGGTACGTTAAGTCTGTTAAGTCACCTGAGACCATACCATTGTCCGCGGAAGACCAGATAATGAGTGTTAAAGGATGTAACTCTGGATTTTCCGGGTCGATGTTCGGGTCAGTAGCTACTAAGGTTATCTGTAGCGGTGTATTTTGACAGGTAGCGAGCGATATAGGATCTGCTTCTGGGGGTTCATTGGCTTCAACCCAGGACTTATAACCTGAATCGGTAGTATTAAGCGTGATTTCCGCAACTTCTCCACTCCAGCTAGTTGTTACCGTACTTATTCCAACTTCGGTGGAGTCAACATCTATCGTCGCCTGACCGTTTTCGTCAGTAGAAGTCACGTTGGAAAGAGATCCGACACCGACTAGGGTGAATTCAAGATCCTCACCTTCCGGGGTTGTTTCAAATATTCCATCCCCGTCAGAATCGATCTCAAGCGTAGCAGTGAATGTGTGCGTGTCGCCAATTAAATTTGAAGCATCAGCCGACATGGTCAGCTGGGCCGCAGGCTCAAACCAGTTCTTTTCGGCTTCGTTCGAGGTCGTGGCTACCGATTCTCCGGCTGCCGTGCCGTCGAACGATGCCTGGACTACCGTGGTGCCCGCCGTGGTGGTGGTCAGGGTCACGGTTGCGTCGCCATTTGTGTCGGTGGTCACCGAGGCAGAACTCAAACTGCCCGGACCACTTAGTATGGCGAACTCGACCGTCTCACCCGCTCC
>JAGXKX010000034.1:0-12022 GCA_018335015.1 Candidatus Bipolaricaulota bacterium | reverse complement strand
TGCCTCCACCGTCCACGAAGGTCGCCTCACCTGAAATAGTGAAGGTTACCGCCGTGGTGTCCGGGGCGTTGGGATCATCCGGGAAGCCGTCGCCGGTGTCATGCCAGACGCTGGCCGTTACCGTGTGCTCTTGCTCTACGCCGTTTGTGGCGGAGGAAGGGGTCAGCTCGATTTTGGCGTTTTCTTTATAGTTGTTAAAGGTAACCGTAACCACCTGACCTATCTCCGGGCTAACAGTTGCGCCATTGGCGGGGTCACTGTCGTCATCGTTTGTAATGCTGGTCAGCTCCCAGCCGGAAGGTGCGATCTCGCTGACCGTGTAATCCTTACCGATCGTCACGCTAAATTCCTGGTAGTCCCCGTCACTCAGGGTAAAGTTCCCCAGATCGCCGGTGAAGTCAAAGTCCGTACCCTCGCCAGAAGGGGTAGTTGATTTCTCGACCCTGATGGTTGCTCGCTTGGTGTTTTCGAACGTACAAGTGACCGTCTCGCCTGCTTCCAGGTTAAAGGTCGCAATTCCGGTGCCAATGTCTCCCGAACTGTTGTCGTCGTTACAATCAATTGAGGTCAGGTTCCAGCCGTCGGGAACCGTCTCAGTTGAAGTATAAGTGGCGGGGGAGAGGTCACTTACCGTGAGTGTCCCGCCGCCTC
Source organism: Candidatus Bipolaricaulota bacterium (assembly GCA_018335015.1). Taxonomy (GTDB): domain Bacteria; phylum Bipolaricaulota; class Bipolaricaulia; order M55B111; family M55B111; genus JAGXLP01. The sequence continues at coordinate 11,371 of JAGXKX010000034.1, read as the reverse complement.
TAATCGTTCCGCTGACATCTCCGGCGAATGTAAAGTCACCGTCACCGCCCACGGCGTCCTTTTCTACTACTATCGTTCCCTGCTTAGTGTTGTTAAATTCACATGTAACCGTCTGGTCCTCACCTACCGCAAAGCTTCCCTCACAGGTGGAACTCATCAGAGTCCAGCCAGCAGGGATGGTTGTTTCCTCTACCGTATATGTTCCCGTGTCTACCTCTTCCGTGGTGTTTCCACTCCCATCAGCAGTGGTAACGTCGGGCGAGGCAGGTGTCGGGCCGGAAATGGTAAAGCCGAAGGTGTCGTTCCCCCCGACCGTGTTCTTGACGATCTTAATATTTCCGGTCTTTCTTTCATTAACAAACGTACAGGTGACGTCGTTTTCCGGCATGGTGAACTCGCCGGAGGTTCCGTTGTTGGTGGTTAAGTCCGCTCCTGAACAGCTAAGGGACGTGTTGTAGTCGGATAGGTCAGCAGAGTTACCTAACTCGCTTACCGTTACAGTATCTCCCACGTAAGCCGAAGCCGTCCCTGAGCCGCCGTCGCCAACAGCTGTCGCCTTTTCTACTTCGTTAATAAAGAGGTCGAAGGTGTCGTCGTCAGGTGTCAGATCCTTTACGACCTCCACGTCGTGGGATTTTCTCGTGTTGGTAAAGGTACAGGAGATTGTATCCCCTTCGTTTACCGTCACTTCAACGGAGGCTCCAGCCCCGGAGCTTTCGTCTGAGCAGGAATAGCTGTTCGTATAGGCCGTGCTTCCGAAATCGCCACTGTCGTAGGCTTCACTTACCGTGTAGGTTCCAGTGGGTACCTCGTCCGGTCCCAGTCTTCCTCCATCTCCTTCCACGGATGAATCACTGGCGTCTCCGCTATAGCTGAGTTCCCACTGTGAGTCGTCGTCCGGGTACACGTCCTTGATTACTTCTAATGTTCCCGTTTTCCTACAGCAATCTTCACTACGACTTCCTGAGGCTCTAACTAGTTTACCCACGTTATGATCCGGCCGACAATCTTCGCTGGTTGCTTCCGCAATTATTCTGAAATCCCTTGCGTTCAGGCTACACTGGAAATCTTGAGTTGTGTTAACAGTAATGGTGTACGGTCCGGCAGAGCTCTCCGGGCCTATCTCCCCGACATCAATGGTGCTAGGCTCTATACTATCGACGTATTCCGGGTTTTTATCGGGGTCGGCCGTTATGTCTATCTTCACGTTCTTACAGTTACCCTGTTCTCCGGAGTTTCTTATCGTAAGTTCGTAGACAAAATCTTCACAACCCGTTTGTTCTTCCGGGACGAATACGAGTTCCAGGCTACAATCGCACTTAGCTTCATAGTCGATGTCGAGTTTAAAAATACAGCCACCGGGATTGCTCTCGATGGTTCCGTCCGCAGAATTTCCCGCATCGTCCGCCGCCATGTATTCATTATAACCCGTGACTTCTAACGTATTACTTCCCTCCTGAAGTTCATTAGTCACATCGTAATCCTCGATGGAATCCCACCCATCTGTTGAAACGTGGGCTTCCATATAAGGTGGATTAGTGGTAGAACCAAGTTGAGCATCACCGATAGAGTAGCTATTGAGAGATACCTCGTAAGCGTTATCGCAGGTTATGTCAAGAAGCCCGGACTGGGGTTTACCGGGAATATTAAAATTTTTGGTAAAAGTCGCTTGCTCTCCATCTACAGGATGGGCTACATTATAGGTAGACCATATCCACTCCGCTCCCGGGATATCCGGCCAGGCAGAGTTTACGTCACACAGAACGGCGTTATCCACGCTTTCGTCGCTAACTACTTCCATTTCTCCAGCCCAAGTGATCGAAGCCGCAACGGTAAACAACAATGACGCTACAATGAGAACGAGTAATACCTTACCCGTAATTTTCCTTCGATTAATTTGAAAATCCATATAAACCTCCTCTTGCAATCAATCCGGCAACCCAGCCACCTCAAGTAGGTATGTAGCTTTGCGTCCCGCCCTCGCGGGCAGTTTGCTTTTTTCGGTACTATTTGAGTTTTTAAGTCAAAGACGAATCAACTTTTCTGAATTTCCAGTGCTCGGTCGAGATCGATTTCCTTAATATATTTTTCCTCCAACATGATTTCGCCGATCTTTTTGCCATCTCCCTCTTCCTTCTGCTTTTCCAGTGCCTTCCTGAGATTACCAGACGATATTGCTCCCAGGTCGGAAAGTATCTCTCCGACCCTGTTTCTAGCCTCGAAGTACTCCTCGAGGATGGAAAGAAGGCAGGCGCTTTTGCTCTTACGTTCTCTGTGAGCCATTTCCTCCAGCTTTTTAATTAGGTACTGATCCGTCTCCCTGTAATAAATAGTGGTCTGCATAACAACCTCCGGGTAAAACGGGATATTTACTTAAACTTTCCTGGCTTCACAGGCTTGCGGGATTAGAGAAGGGGAGAAAATAAATAAAGAAGTAGAAAAGGAGAATTAAGAATAGATCCGAAAACTGAAATAAGCCTAAACGTAGGCTTAGAAGCCAAGGCCATCACCTCTGTTAAAGATTTTGCCCTGGCAGCCCGGCTATCCTGATTTTAGGAATGAGGACCCGCGGCTTTGCGTCATTGCGTTACCGCAATTTTGCCTTTTAGAACGATCATAGTATATTGCTATAAATATAATTTGTCAAGTATATCCATTTATGGCGAATATTTAATAGTTTATATAGTGATGGTTAGACAGGAGTTACGTCCGATAGGCCAAAATTACTAATGGATTCGTTATATTGGCGAACATACCTCTTAAAGGAGGGATTTTATCGACACCTATCAGAAGTTGGTAGGAATATATACAACCGGTAATCCTGGGTTATTCTGAAAGTCTCAATCCCTGGTTTCTGGAAGGCTAAATCCTTACGCTGCAGAAAGTTATTAAGATTTCACTTGTTTTTGCGGAAGGGTTTAAGTCACTTTGGGTTCCGGAGCTCCGACTCCTGGTGTTTATGAACCGAGAGCCGGTTTACAGCAACCAGAAGATTGTTTTCTATCTCTCCTGCACCTGGAGTGCTCTATCCAGGTCTACCTCTCTAACGTGGTCGTTCTCGACCAATATCTCTCCGAGCTTTTTATCTTTTTCCTGTTCCTGGACTTCCAGCGCTTCCTTTACCTTATCGGATGAAACCGCGCCCATGTCGGTAAGTATTTCTCCTATCCTGCTCTCCGCCTCGAAGTACTCTTCGAGAATCGAAAGAATAACTGCGCTCTTGCTCTTCCTCTCTCTGTTAGCTTTCTCTTCGACCTTGTCAATCAGGTACTCGTCTTCGTCTTTATAATAAATAGTAGTTTGCATTAGGTAAACCTCCCGGGATAATTAAATTTATAAAAATAATCTAAATTCTGAAGCAGGCAGAAAGTGAAGTCAGAAGGTAAAAGCCGGATTAAGTGCTTAGACTTCAATCTGGATAAGACCAAGGACTTCACCTCTCACCCGGTGTTATCCCTGGCAACCCGGCTTTCTTCTCGAAGTAAAAAACTAGAAGAGAGAAGAACCGTGGTTTTGCGCGGTTATCTTGCGATAACCTGGCCTTTATCAAGGATGACACAATTATAATATATTCAATCATCGTGTTTGTCAAGTTTTATTACTTTTGAACGGATTTGTTTAGTTTGAAATTTGGTGAATAAAATGTCATTTCCAACATATTATTTATATTTGTATTTAAGTCAATTACGCTATTCTAAAGACTAGGTACGTATAAAATGTATAAAAAGCCAGTATCGTGGGAAACTAACTTCTTTAAAGTCAAGAGATCTAGAACCTACAACCGCGAATCTTTATCCTTTGATCCGTGATTGTAAAAAGATTTTTTGCGAGGGTATTGATGACGATGGCAGCATTCGGTATTCTGTCCTTAACGGTTGGATTTACTGTCATTAATAGGATCAAATTTGGTAAGGTTTGATTTGATATTTTCGTTCTTTAGGCCAGAACCTTAATCTCGGCAGGGTGAGAATATTTTATGGCTCTTAACGTACTCTATTACAGTCAGGGCCGAGAGGAAGATAAGAACGCTCTGACCTTTATCAATAGTTTGCTTAGCGAAAAAGTAGACGAGATCGACATTATCTACGTCACCGAAAAGAGCTCAGAGGTCGAAGAAAAGCGCCGCCTTGACCTGGCACGAGAGCAAAGGGAACATTTTACGAGCGTGGAAAGCGAAGAGGCCCTCGAAGATGCCAAAAACGTATTTTCAGAAACCACAATCAACGTTATCACCACCTCTTCCACGGGTGACCCCGTAGAGGAAGTTATATACAAGTTGGAGGAACAAAAGTTCGACCTCTTTGCCCTATCCGCGTTTGGCCGGGGCGGCTTTAGCAAGGAGATCCTCGGCGCCCATGTCAAACCCATCCTCGAAAGGTCTAATTTGCCCGTGTTAATCCATAAAGGCGAACTTGCCTCTTGTGAAAGGGTATTAATGCACGTCCCCAACGATAAAGAGCGGTGTATCAACCTGGCGAACTACATGAGTCGATTCCTCAAGCATTCCAAGCCCTCAGTAACTTTCCTTTCAATTTTAGAAGAAGGACATCCCCGCTTTGACGGCTATACATCACCGGAAGACGAAGAAGGCCTGGCCGAGGTCAGAAAGGACTACGAATTTGAAGAGAAAGCTTATCTCCAGAGGGCGAAAGAAATTCTTACCGAGGAGGGTATCGAAGCCGAGATAAGACACAGAATAGGGGGTTTGACCGACGAGCTCCTGAAAGAAGCCAGAGAAGGAAGGTACGACTTAATGTCTTTCGCTCCCGAGAAACCGGGGCTACTCCAGAGTCTCTGGGAGGGAAACGTCTCGTTCGAAATTATTAGAGACGTCGAAATATCGGTTCTAAAGTTCTTGAAGGTTTAAAACCCAAGTATATTTATGCCAAAAATTTTGAGGAATCCGCTTGCATCAGAACTTATCTATCTTTTAAAGGACGGACCTGCCGGCCGAAGGACACTGACTGACAAGGTCGGTGCTTCGGAAAGTTCGGTCAGAACAGTTCTGGAGCACCTGCAATCGGAAGGCATCGTTGAAATGGACCGCCGAGGAACCAACCTATCCGACATGGGGAGACTGGCATTTGGCCCTCTGCTCGAGTCCGTTTTAGACGTGAAGACGGTTAACCCTCCCGAACTATCCATGGGAGAAATTAGCCGGGCAGCACTACTGGCCAAAGTCGACGAATTAAGCGGTAGGGCCTGGAGTTTCCGCGACCTGGCAATACGCGAAGGTGCTAAGGGGGCTGTAATCCTGGAAATAAATGGTGAGATAACTTTTTTGCACTCCCAGGACAGTCTAGGGGAAATTAACCCCGAAGCCGACAGAGAACTTAAAGAAACCTTTACCGACTGGAAGGAATCCAGCCTTATTATCGTGGTATCCGGAGACTCCTCCGAAGTCGTGGAGCACGGCCTGTGGAGAATTATCGGCGAAATCGTCCTGAAAAAGTCCTAGACTCAATTTTTTTATAATGCCCCAATCCCCAATACTCAACAAACGTAATCCCGACCTTGAAACAATCGGAAAGCCAATTAACTAAAAACTTATCCTTTTTCCCTGGTTTTTAAACAAAAGCTTTACGTTTTATCCAGATTTAACCGTTGTAAACGTGTTTATAACAGTACATTTTAGCATAATTAGAATTTTTCTGAATAAAGCTTGAAATCACTCGACCTATTATATATACTCAGCGTTGAAGATATATATATTTTCATTTTTTATATCTCTTAGTTCTTTTATATGTATTCATGTGGCGCCATCCACTTAAACTAATTTACTCAAGCCCCCATAAGGGCGAGGAGGAAACATGAAAACAGTCAGGAATACGGCAGCGTTATTAACGGTGATGCTGGTACTAATCAGTGCTACCACAATCGGTCTTGTCCAGGCAGAAGACCTAAAAGGCGAAATAGACATTGCCGGAAGTAGCACGGTGTACCCGGTTTCCGCGGCAATGGCAGAGGAATTTTCTAAAATGCACTCAAGGCTCCGGATCGCCGTAAAAAGCACTGGCACAGGCGGAGGATTTGCAAACTTCTTCACAAAAGGCAAAACTGATATAAATAACGCAAGTAGAACAATTAAGGAGAGTGAGCTGCAAATCGCCAGGGATAACGGGATAGAGCCCATAGAATTTAAAGTGGCCTTCGACGCCATAACTATCATCGTAAACCCCCGGGCTAACTGGGTTGAGGACATCTCCGTGGAGGAACTGGCTAAAATTTGGCGCCCGAACAACCCGGCAAAAAAATGGAGCGACTTGAACCCAAATTGGCCGGATGAAGAAATTGAGCTTTATGGTCCTACGGCAGCTTCAGGAACTTTTGACTACTTTACAGAGAACATAATTGGAGAAGAGGGTTCTTCTAGAACGGATTATCAAAAAACCGAGCAGGACAATACAATTGTACAGGCAGTTGCCGGTTCTAAGTATGCTTTGGGGTACTTAGGAATGTCATATTACCTTGAAAGCAAAAGCAGGGTCGATGCTCTCGCGATCAACGGGGTAAAACCGAGTCTTGAAGCCGCAGCCTCTGGAAAATACACTCCACTTTCAAGACCTTTATTCATTTACGTATCCGATGACTCGTTAGCCAAAGACCAAGTAAGGGAATTCATGGATTATTTCCTTAAACAGTCCTCGACAAAACTCATCAGCCAAGTTGGCTATGTTCCGGTAAGCGAAAGTGTGATGTATGAAAACCTCTACAAACTTTGGGAAACGGTAGCAAAGATAGAGTTAAGTGAAGAGAATTAGAGGTAATTAGGTCAACAACAAATAAAATTCCTGGAAATTGGTAAAAGACACGAGGGGGCAAGAGAGAAAAGTTTTTTATCTCTCTTGTCCCTTCTCCTTCTTTTTTAAAGAGGACAGCTATTTTTGGTTAAGCTTGCTTAAATACTTTTCAGTATACGGTGAACGGGTTACTTTTCTATCAATGATATACTCATCGATTACACTCGAAGACTTGTAAATATTTGAGAAAATTAATATTATAAATTTATAATGCAATTTTGAGAGACTCTTATATAATTTAATTCCATAATATGTAGAAATCAGCGAAAAAATAGTTATTCTACTAATAGCGGTTAATTATTAATATTAAAGGTTAAAGTATGGAACACCAAAAGGACTCAAAGGAATCTTTCTTAAAAGAAAGGGCTTCTTCTAATAAAGGCTTACTGGCCAAATACGTTTTCTTTTTCTGCGCCATTCTATCTATAGTTATTACGGGTGCGATAATTTTCGTTCTGTTGTCGGATGCCATAGTTTTTTTCAGCCATATTTCCCCCATTGCTTTCTTCACAGGTACCCAGTGGAACCCGCTGATAAAACCCGAGCATTATGGAGTGCTTCCTTTAATAACAGGCACCTTAACTATTACTCTAGGGGCTGCCATAATCGCCGTACCCACAGGGGTCCTAACGGCAATATTTTTGAGCGAATACGCCAGTGACGGCTTTCGTTCGATAGTGAAACCGGCACTGGAGATTTTGGCGGGTATACCCACCATAGTTTATGGATATTTTGCTCTTGTATACCTAACTCCACTTCTTTCCGGGGTGCTTCCGACAATTAGAACGTTCAATGCCCTTAGCGGATCTATAGTAGTAGGAATAATGATAATTCCAATGGTATCAAGTATAACAGAAGACGCGATGAACGCTGTCCCAAATTCGCTCAGAGAAGGGGGCTATGCACTCGGCGCTACAAAATTTAAAGTTTCTACAACCATCGTCGTGCCCGCTGCTCTTTCTGGAATCATATCCTCTTTTATCCTCGCGATCTCTCGGGCAATTGGGGAAACCATGGCAGTAACTATCGCAGCAGGAAAATATCCCAGAATGGTCAACCTGCTAAAACCTGATGAAGCCTTTTTAAAACCGGTGGAAACAATGACAGCAGCAATGGTCGAAATAGGAATGAGTGACGTATCTGGCCAGACTATAGCGTATAAAAGCCTATTCGCAATTGGGTTAACTCTTTTTGGGATAACTTTTTTAATGAACTTAATAAGCAACTTTATCAAGTCAAGGTACAGAGAGGAATATGAATAAGCAACCACAACTACTTTTCCAAATCTCAGCGCTATGAACTCAAAAAGCGTGTCGGAAGGAAAGGTAAGCAGGTGGGAAGGGAGGCTTTTCTACATTCTATGTTTTCTGGCAACTTTATTCGGTATTGGGGCTCTAGCCACCCTTCTCGTTTACGTGTTCTGGGATTCCATAGGTTGGGTTGACTGGCAATTTATCACCAGTTCCCCTTCCAGGTTTCCGGCTCAAGCAGGAATTTACCCTGCTTTAATGGGGTCCGTATTCGTAATAGCTCTGGTGGCCCTATTTTCGCTACCTTTAGGGGTCGGCGCGGCAATATACCTCGAGGAATATGCCCCCAGAAACACTCTAACTAGAATTATCGAAATTAATATCGCCAATCTCGCCGGAGTACCTTCTATTGTTTACGGTCTGCTGGGGCTGGCCATGTTTCTAACGCTTTTTAACCTCGAGGACGGAACGGTCTTCGTGGGTAGTTTAACCTTAACCCTGTTGATATTACCTATAGTAATCATATCGGCCAAAGAAGCAATAAAATCCGTTCCCGACTCCCACAAACACGCGGCATACGGAGTAGGTGCAACCCAATGGCAGATGATTCGAAGTGTCGTATTACCCGAAGCAGCGCCAGGAATTATGACCGGGCTAATTCTTGCACTTGCCAGGGCAATAGGCGAAACAGCTCCACTGATAATGATAGGGGCAGCTACATCAATATACTCGGCCCCGAGAGGAATTTTCGATATGTTTAGCGGCATGCCACTACAGATATTTGCCTGGTCCGATTTGCCAAGCCCCGATTTTCAGCACGGAGTTACGCCGGCGGGCGTGGTCGTATTACTCTCGATACTACTCCTGATGAACTCTATTGCGGTGTTTATCCGGTATCGATTCCAGAGGGGAGAATAAAGATGAATTCCAACCAATTTGACCAACTAACAGAGAACCAATTAGATAATAAAACCTCGAGCAACTCTTCTGATCCAGTCAGCGACCCAATAATTGAAATATCCGATTTGAGCTTCTACTATGGTGAAGAACCAGCTTTGCAAGACGTAAGTATTGACATATTCCCACAACGAGTAACAGCTATAATCGGTCCAAGTGGCTGTGGTAAATCCACGTTCCTTCGCACCCTCAATAGGATGAATGATCTAGTCAAGGGGACAAATATTCAGGGAGAAGTTTATTTGGAAGGTAAAAACATTTACGACGATGACGTAGACCCCGTAAAGCTTCGCCGGCTGGTAGGGATGGTTTTCCAGAAACCGAACCCATTTCCTAAATCAATATACGACAACATTGCGTACGGGCCAAGACTCCTGGGAGGAAATAATCGAGAGAATCTTGAGGAGATAGTAGAAAATTCACTCAAACGCGCCGCCCTTTGGGATGAAGTTTCGGATCGTCTTAATAAGTCGGCTCTTAGCCTTTCCGGCGGTCAACAGCAGAGATTATGTATAGCAAGGGCACTTGCAATGGAGCCCCATATATTACTAATGGACGAACCGGCCAGTGCTCTGGACCCGATTGCTACGAACAAGATCGAGGATTTAATATATGATTTAAAAAGGAACTATACAGTAGTAATAGTCACCCATAATATGCAACAAGCAGCTCGAATAAGCGATACTACAGCTGTGTTTTTAACCGGAGGCAAATTAGTCGAAGTAGGCCCAACCAACAAAATATTTGAGAACCCGGAGAGCCAAAAAGTGGAAGACTATATAACCGGTAAGTTTGGTTAACACAGTTCTTTCACCATCCCCGTACATTATTGCTTTGTCCTCCTGTGCCTCCTGCCTATTACCTGGCTGCCAGGATTTCGTCTACTGGTAGGATTTTAAGGTTAAATCATTTGCCAGGTAATAGGCAGGAGGCTTGAACTAAAAAATATAATGATTTCTCCCGTCCTTCACATTGCTTCTGACGGTGGTGAAAGAACTGAGATTAATTTACTCCTCAGTAACCTGACAGTTTTTCTATTTGGCAATTTTCTTGAACTACCAAATCTAGCATCCTCTCGCTAGAAACCTTTATTAACTCACGCAGAATACCTCAGCCCATGTCCTTGGTTGAATTCTAAAGTACTCAAATCTTTCACCATTGAGGTAATCTGTGTCCGTTTAACGTCCCATAGTAGCCCGATTCCCCGCGCTCGGGCGGGTTGTTCGGGACTTACTACCGGCCGGGCACGGGGCCCGGTCTGCTGGTGGTAAAAGTGAAATTTCCACGAAGGCGAAAGATTTGGGAAGTATTTATATATTTGGTAATCAAAGCATGTTTACTACTTGATAATAATTGTCAAATAAATATGATTATTTTAAGATAGTTGATCGATATGTCTTTAAAAAGGAGGTTACAAATGGATAATAGCCCTGATAATCCTGCCAGTGTTGAAAAAAGTAGTTATGATTTTGGTAAATTGAGGTCTTACAACTTTTTCATGGGACTACTTCACCTGGCCCAGGCGATAGTTATGTACCTGCTAAGCAATGATTTTTCCTTACCCGTTACGACTTTATATTTACAGTTCGACCCTGAGACTACTTCGCTGAGCCAGAACCTGCAAACACTTGGCAACGTAAGACTGGGGCCTTTAGTTGCGGGTTTCCTGTTTATCTCGGCGCTCGCCCATTTTTTTGTTTCGACAGTGGGGTTTAACTTTTACAAGAGGAATCTGAAAAAAAACTTAAACAAGGCAAGATGGTACGAATACGCCCTCTCCGCCTCTTTAATGATTGTCGTTATATCGATGCTGGTCGGTGTATACGATCTGTCTAGCTTAATATTGATCTTCTTTCTCAACGCGTCAATGATACTCTTTGGAATGGCCCAGGAATTATATACCTCCCCGGGAAAAGGTACCGATTGGCGGCCCTTTATCTGGGGAAGCATTATGGGTGTAATTCCGTGGGTCGTAATTGCTCTCTACTTGTTTGGAACGGAATCCACTGCCGGTACGTCGGTACCCAATTTCGTCTATGGGATCTTCGCTTCGATATTTGTCTTCTTTAACGTGTTTGCGATCAATATGATCCTCCAGTACAAGAAAGTAGGACCATGGAAGAACTACCTCTTCGGAGAAAAGGTGTATATCTTTCTGAGTCTATTTGCAAAGAGCGCACTTGCCTGGCAGGTATTCGCTGGCACTCTCAGGCCGGTTTAACTGATTTGGCGACCGGTTTAACCTTAAAATCCTACCAGTAGACGAAATCCGGCAGCCAGCTAAGGGGTAGAGAGCTACTACTAGCAAGTTTGGGGCAAACAACATTCCGGTTCGGCAACGGGAGCCGGGCGATAGTGTAGCAT
>JAGXKX010000033.1 GCA_018335015.1 Candidatus Bipolaricaulota bacterium | reverse complement strand
TCTATTTCTCGTATCAGCTATCGTGTTATCGATGTCCGTGACGAAATAGTTCATTTTCTGGTAGGAATCCTCCTTCAGGAGTATAGCCTATTAGTTTATCGGAGTAAATTAGTAAGTGCAACCAACTTTCCCTGCGTCACCCTCTCTCCTAACAACACGGGCTTACTGGAATTACCGGCCAACATAGCTGCCACTAAGATTGCACAAACCAGCCAAACCTTATATCCTATCTTGAGAAGTTTAACGTTCAAGAAAAAACTTTCAGGAGGGGTTAAATTGAAAAAAGTTATAATAATGGGCGCCGCCGGAAGGGATTTTCATAATTTTAATACCTACTTTCGGGAAAACGAAGAAGTGCGGGTAGTCTCGTTCACCGCAGCACAGATACCCGATATAACGGGAAGAGAATATCCGTCGGAACTGGCAGGTGATTTATATCAGGAAGGGATCCCGATCGAAGCCGAAGAGGACCTGCCCGAGTTGATAAAAGAGGAAGACGTAGACGAAGTCGTTTTCTCTTACAGCGACGTTCCTCACCAGCACGTTATGGAGAGAGCTTCTCTGGTAAACGCCGCGGGGGCCGATTTCAAGCTGCTCAGCCCGGCCCACACGACCCTAAAATCGTCCAAACCACTAATCTCGATAACCGCCGTTAGAACGGGATCCGGCAAGAGCCAGACCACCAGGAGAGTCACCGATATTCTCAGAGACATGGGAAAACGGGTAGCCGTCATAAGACACCCAATGCCTTACGGAGACCTCGTCGCTCAAAAAGCTCAGCGCTTCGAGACTTACGACGATATGGACAGACACGACTGTACAATCGAGGAAAGGGAGGAATACGAACCCCACATAGACAGAGGCAACCTGGTCTTCGCCGGGGTGGATTACGAGGAAATCCTTCGCCAGGCCGAGCAGGAAGCCGACGTCATAGTCTGGGACGGGGGTAACAACGACTTCTCGTTTTACGAGTCGGACTACAGTATAGTAATGGCCGATCCGTTGCGAGCGGGGCACGAATTGACTTACTATCCGGGGAACGTAAGCATAAGGATGGCGGATCTGGTAGTGATAAATAAGGTGGAGACGGCCACCCCCGATCAGGTAAACGAAGTTCGAAAGAACGTAAGGAAACTAAACCCGGACTCGGGAATAATAGAAGCGAGTTCCCCCATAGCGGTCGAGGATCCGTCGGTTATCTCCGACAACAGGGTACTGGTCATCGAGGACGGTCCTACGGTCACTCACGGAGAAATGGATCTGGGCGCCGGAACGCTGGCCGCAAAAAAGTACGGTGCCGGAGAACTCGTAGACCCGGAACCTCACGCCGTCGGTTCGATCAAAGAGACTTTCGAAACATATACCCATATACCTGAGCTACTACCGGCTATGGGATACGGGGAAAAACAAATAGAGGAACTCAGCGCGACCATCAAAAACTGTTCGCCGGATAGCGTGGTAATCGGAACACCTATCGATCTCAGAAGGTTGATTGACTTCGAGGTCCCCACCACCAGGGTAACGTACGAATTGCAGGAGCTGGGTTCTCCAACCCTAGAAAACCTATTGACGAATTTGGAGGTCTTACAAAGATAATGGAAGGACAAAACTTAAACGTGGTCAGACACCCCTTAATTCAGAACAAGCTGACTTATCTCCGGAATAAGAATACGGACAATCAGGACTTCCGATTAATACTGGAAGAACTTACCACCCTGATGGTATACGAAATAACCAGAAATTACCCCCTCGCGGAGACGGAGGTAGAAACTCCTCTGGAAAAGACGACTTCCAAGATGCTGGACACGAAAGTAGCACTCGTGCCGATCCTTCGGGCAGGAGTGGGTATGCTGGAAGGCGTGCTCAACCTCTTACCCAAGGCAAAAGTAGGTCATATTGGTCTTTATCGTGATCACGAAACTCTGGAACCGGTAGAGTACTACAAGAAACTACCCCAGCCGTTAAACGAGTTTCAGATAATTGTAGTCGACCCCATGCTTGCCACTGGAGGTACGGCAAAGGCCGGCGTAGAACTGGTCAAAGAAGAAGGGGGAGAAAACGTTCAATTCCTCTGTCTTGTCGCAGCACCGGAAGGGGTAGAAAATTTCTCGGAAAAACACCCCAACGTACCAGTATATACGGCGGCAGTTGACGACAGGTTGGACGAAGAAGGGTACATCCATCCCGGCCTGGGAGACGCGGGTGACAGGCTATTTGGTACTTAAAGAGTTGACCAATTCCAGTGAAATTAACTCAGTTCTTTCGCCACCGCCGTACTTAACGGTCTAGCCCGATTAAATTCCCTTCCCCGCTTACCTGGCAACTTATTTGACCTTTAAAATTTAGCAATAGACAAAATCCCGGCAGCCAGGTAAGCGGGGGAGGGAATGAGAGATAAAATGAAATCGTAGCTCGTTAATTATGGCTCGCTCGGGTTCAATGCAGATAGAATTGAGATCCAGTAATCTATCCCTATTGGTGATACCAATGGGGCTACGGTTATCTTCATTTACCAGTCAATCCTATTCGTTACCGTATTTGTTATAATGCACCACGTCATCAAACTTGGCTCTTGTCTCTTCCCGGCGCTGATCAGGATTACCGAGCGGAAGTAGATAAGTCAGTCTAACGTCATCCGGAAGGCCAAGCATCTTCTTCGCTTCTGCCTCCACAGAATCTTCCTTGTTCTCCAGATCGTATACGTCAAGCCAGTAAGCTCCCAGCCCGAGGCTGTAGGCGGCCAGAGCCATGTTATGAGCGGCAACCGCCCCTTCCTCGATAAAGTGACTCGTTCCACAACCGGTTATGGCTATAGCGACGGTTATCGGAGCGTTCTTTATTCCGGCCGTGTAAATTGTGACTCGCTTGGTCAATTCATAAAGATCCCGTTTGAGTTCAGCATCCTCGACCACCACGAACTGCCAGGGCTCGCAATCACCGAAACTTTCCGACCAGTAACCCGCCTGCAATACGGCATTTAGCTTTTCTTCTTCAACGGGTTTATCCTTAAATTTGAATACCATCTTGCGCTCTCTAATCGTCTTTAATACCTCGTTATCTAACATCGCTTCCTCCTCCAGTTTATGATTAATTTTTTTCAGTCACTCCATACCGCTAATATTGTACGAATAACAGCCCAGACCACAACGAAAGCAACGGGATTATTATTCTTATAACATCAATCCTCAATAACATTGCTAACCAGGCCCTCACTCAACTGATAAACCTTCGTTGATATAGACTTCAGGTAATTAATATTCCGGTCCGCAATTAGAATCGACCGATCCTGTCGTAAATTCTCTTCAAGTACCCGGTGCAACCTCTCCTCCAATGCCGGCATCAAGCCCTCAGTGGGCTCGTCCAGAAGCAATAAATCGGGGTCCTGTATCAGCAGCCGGGCGATCGCCACCATGGTCTGCTCGCCGCCGGATAAGTTTCCCGCTTTCTGATTGAACCGCCCTTTCAGGCAGGGAAACAGATCGATGACCTCATCTTTGATCCGATCCTCCCCGCTATCTTCAACCACCAGCCTCAGGTTTTCTTCGAGGGTGATCTGACTGAAAACCTTTCTCTCCTGCGGCAAATAACCTATCCCTCTGGTCGCCCTGGTATGGGGTTCGAGGTCACTTATATCCTCTCCTCTGAATAATACCTCTCCCTCCGTCTCAACCAATCCGATAATTCCTTTCAGGGTTGAAGTTTTCCCCACACCGTTTCTTCCGGTCAATCCGACGGCATCACCGCTCGGCAGAGAGAAAGACAGGTTTTTTATCGCTTTAAAATTCCCGTATCTAACCTGAAAATCCCGTAACTCAAGCATCTTTTCCCCCATCACCCTTAAAGTCTTCAAAATTCCGCTGATCTGCAAGGTAATTCCGAACGAGTTCGTGGCGCTTTACCTGCTCCGGAACGTCTTCTACTATCAGCTCCCCCGCATGAAGAAAGCCAATTTCGTCGGGGAACTCAAACAGGACTTCCCGGTCGTGTTCGGTAAAAATTAACCCCTCCAGGCCGAAATCGCCCCTCGAGTCCGGCGACGAAAGGTCTCTCAGGAGTCCCAGTATGGTTTCGGCCGAGCCCCGATCCACGCCGGCTGTAGGTTCATCGGCCAGAAGCAACCTGGGTTTGGTCGCCAGAGCCATGGCCAAGTCCAGGAGCCGTTTTTCCCCGAAAGGTAACTCCACCGCTCTTACCCTCGCCCTCTTCCCGAGCCCGACGAGGTCTAATAACGTCTTTACAGAGGGCTCGTCCTCGGTTCTATTAAGAATCAAACTCGTCTGTGCCGCTCCTCTAACGTTTTCTTCGACCGTGAGAGCAGGAAAAACGCTGGGCCGCTGGGGCATATAGGAAATACCCAGGTTACTGGTCCTATCGACCGAGAGCTCCCTCACCGCCCGACCGGCAAAAACCACCGATCCGGAAGTTACTTCGAGTTCTCCGGCGAGTAATCTCAGCAGGGTACTCTTTCCCGCCCCGTTGGGCCCCATTATACCTTTAACGTGACCGGTCTGAAGGGAAAGGTCCACTTTTTTCAGAGCCCGGAACCCGTCGTACCGCTTGCTGAGTCCCCGTACCTCGAGCAGAGTTTCACCCACCCGAACCACCTTTCCAGTTCCCGACCGCCCTCTCAAGTAAGCCAAATACCCCGCGGGGGAAGACGACCACTGCCAGGACCAGAAGCGCCCCTACTACCACCGGATAGATATTTCCCATAACGGCCGAGAGGGTATCGCGAACGACCGTCAACAGAGCAGCACCTACGAACGGTCCGACCACGGTCCCAGCCCCACCGAGAATCGTCCAGACTACGGCGTCGGCCGACCGGGTCCAGTGAAAGAATCCGGCGGAGACGAAACCGGAAGTATAGGCATAAAGTCCTCCAGCCAGTCCAGCTATCCCGCCTCCGATCGTGAAGGTCATCACCTTGTACTTCTTCAATGAATAACCCAGCAAACCCGCTCGCCTTTCGTTATCTCTAATCATCTTTAATACGAGACCCAGTGGAGATTTGACAAGGATCAGCGCAAAGAGGATCGTGGTCAGGCTAACCCCCAGTACCAGATAGTAATTCTCTACCAACCCGGGAAACACTGTCGGCACGACCATTCCATCGGACCCTCCCGTCAACCAGCGGTTATCCAGAGCCAGGAGGTAGAATAGTATCGATCCGACAAGTGTGACGAGAAAGAACTTCGCTCCTTTAATCCTAACTATCGCGCTGCCAACCAGTAGACCAAAAATCCCGGCAACGAACACCGCTAACAACAGGGAAACAGCCAGCCCCAGACCTCCTTTAAAAGAGTACAATATCGTGTAAGCCCCGACGCCAAAGAATATCGACTGCCCGAAACTCAACATCCCCGCGTAGCCAAAAATCAAGTCGAACGAAAGGGCGTATACTCCGAGAATAAGGGCCTCCGTGACGAGGACCACCTGAAACCTCCCGAGGAAGAGGGGCAAAACCCCAAAACCAGTAAGTACGACCACTAAAACGGTAAGCAACTTACCAAGGTTCCAGCTAGCTTCCGTTTGCATTGGCGGAACTCCGTCCCAAAATTCTCGGATTAATCAGTATCACCAAAAGTGCGAGGGAAAATGTCAGGATCAATCCTTTTGTAGAGTCCAGAAAAACGGAGGCCAGACCACGGAATACGGAAAAATATATCGCCACAACCACCGAACGCCAGATTTTACCCAGACCCCCAATTATCACGATCAGAAAGACTATAGCAAAAATCCTCAGTCCCATTCCCGGCGTCAGCGAAACCAGTGGCGCGATCAAAGCACCACTCAAACCGGCAAGCGCACCACCCAGGGCGAACCCAAGAAGGAAAAGATTGAAAACCGGAATCCCGATTGCACTGCTCAACTCAGGATCTTCCCGGGAAGCCCTGAGGCGCAGACCGAATTTTGTCCTTTCGACCAGAAACCAGAGACAATAAAGAACCAGTCCCGAGACGAGCGCCACGAAGATCCTGTAAAAGGAGTATCCCGTACCGAAAAGCGAGAAAGTCGAATCGAAAGGGAGCGGGACTCGGCGGGGTGTACCTCCCCAGAGTACGAGGGCGGAACCCTGCAGTACAAGGGTAATACCAAACGTCCCCAGCACCGTTAGAATGGAATCTTTACGGACGGGTTTAAGGAGTAAACCAATGGAGACCCCAACCAGGCCAACAGTGAGAGGAGAAACAATTAAGGAAAGCCAAAAGGAATCCAGGAACGAGAAACATATCCAGGCAAGATAAGCCCCAAACATATAAAGCGAACCGTGGGCTACGTTTACCGTACCCATCAGGCCGAACACGACGTTCAACCCGGAGCTGAGCAGGGCCAGAACAGTTCCCCAGGCAACTCCGTTCAGTAAACCGAAAGCTAACTTAGACATTTGATCCATCCTGGCTTGCGTAAAAGAAAATTATTGGTCGGCGTTCGGTTTGTACTCGCTGTATTCAGGCGGAAGTTCGGTTTCGATTTCTAGTTTTCCACCCTCCACCCGCTGGATGTACTGAGAGTGAAACCCCTGATGGTCCACGCCCCTTATATACTTATCCCCCTGGGGATAGTCCAAGGAGCCGGGGATATTTACTCCTTCCAGGTATTCTATCAGCCGCGAATGATCTCTATTACCCTCCCAGCCGACGGCCTCAATAGCTTCTTTCAAAAGATTAACGACCTCCCAGGGAACCCAGAAGTGAGACGCGTCCACAATCCTTCCTTTTGGGCCTCGCCCCCAGGGGTTTATTCCAACCATATCCCTGAAGTCACGGTTGACGCTCATCAGTTCATCAGGCGTTCCTTTCAGCCTTCGGGGGTAGTTCGTTATAGACCAGAGGCCTTCAGCTCCGGAAAAATTTATATCCAGTGCCTCGACGCTCCCGGTATTTCCAAATAACGCCAGTTCGTCACTCAGCCCCATTTCAGCGGACCTTCTCAGGCAGGCTAGAGCGTCGGGGCCGTAAAGTATTATTACCAAAACGTCAGACTGCTCGGGATCCACCTTTTGAAGATAAGGTCCAAAATCGTCGGTTCCCTGGGGAACAGCAATTTTACCGACAATCCTTCCCCCACGGGTCTCAAGCCTTGATCCCCATTCCTCCACGGCAGATTGGCCCATAGCGTAGTCCGCGTAGACAACCGACCAACTGGTGCCAAGGTTTTCCATAATCCACCGGTATCCGGCTTCCGCGTGAGCCTCGACGCTGCAATTCAACCTAAACACGTATTCGTGGCCCTCTGAGCCGGTTATTTCGGTGGCCTCACCAATGGGAAAGTAGGGAACTGAAAATCGCCGAGAGACGGGAAGGCTGGCAAGACAGACACCCGAATGCTGGGAGCCAATAACGAACTCGGCTCCCTTTTTCAAAATCAATCTTTTCATCTTTCTGCTACCGGTGGTTGGGTCCGTCTCAGTATCTTCGTGAACCAGCCTGACTTTTCTACCGTCAATTCCTCCTTCGGCATTGATCCTCTTCACGGCGGCTCTGGCTGATTTCAGATGCCAGTAGCCGTAAGTAGCCAGTCCCCCGGTCAACTCCGCCTGTAAACCTATGGTTATTGGAGAGTTAGAATATCCTAGAAAAGAGCTAAAACCTCCGGCTACCAGGCTCAAACCGCCGGCCATCACTCCCTTTAAAAGGGACCGTCTCGTCAGGCTCGTCCCGCTATCTTTCATCTGGAGTTGAACTCCTCTCGAACAAAGTATACTTTTATTAAAGCTAACCCGGCGACGATTTTTTATCAATACCGTGGTCTATAGCGGCTGGAGGTAAAGATGGTTGAAATTAGAAAAGAGGTCACCAGGGACGAATGGTCGATTATAGCTCCAACCAGGAGCGACAGACCGTTCGATTTCTCCAGGGAGTCCGGGGAAATAAAAAACGAACGTGTTTCGGATTGTCCTTTTTGTCCGGGCAACGAATCGGAAACTCCTTCCGAGACTTATGCCATAAGAGATGGCAAGGAACCAAAAGAATCGGACTGGAAGGTCCGGGTTTTTCCGAACAAATATCCTGCTCTGGACCGGGAAGGTACCACCTCGGTAATAGAAGGTGATCTATTCGAATCAATGGGGGGATTCGGCTATCACGAAGTAATCGCCGAAACCCCGAGACATAACGGGAGCTTGACGAAACTAGAAGTCGAAGAGATAGAACTAGTGATCCGTACTTACCTCGAAAGGGCCAAAGCCCTGGCCAGAGACCCTGAAATCGAGTACGTTAGTATATTTAGAAACCAGGGCAAACAGGCGGGAGCCTCTCTGAGCCACCCTCACAGCCAGCTTATTGCCACAACGTTCGTCCCATCCCTGCTACGAACGGAATATCGGGAGGCAGAAAAGTTTCACAATCGAAAAGGGGAGTGCCTGTACTGCCAGCTAATGGAAGCGGAAAGAACTGAAGAACAAAGGGTCGTGCTGGAAAACGACGATTTCGTAGCCTTCGTACCGTTCGGGGCAAGATTTCCCTACGAAACGCACTTATATCCAGTAAGACACAGAAGCAGTTTTCAGGAAATCGAAGCTGATGAAATCCGTTCGATAGCGGAAACCCTCAAGCTAACTTTGAGTGCCATGAGAAAGAAGTTTATAGACTTTTTCCCCTACAATTTCTCGATTCACACGGCCCCGGTAGGGGATACTAAAACCCAGAAAGATTTAGAGAAATATTATCACTGGCACCTCGAAATAATTCCGAGACTCACTACCCCAGCCGGGTTCGAACGGGGGAGCGGGAATTTTATAAACATAGTCAGCCCGGAAAAAGCGGCAGGGGAACTCCGCAATACACTGAGCTAGTTCAGGGCTTTCCTCATCCGCCTTCGGGGGCTTCCCGCATAAGTTTTTTCCTCAGTTCTTTCAGCGCTATTCGGAAGCAAGGTAAAGGTCACAAGAAATCACTATATTTTAGTTCAAGCCTCCTGCCTCTTACCTGGCTGCCGGGATTTCGTCTACTGGTAGGATTTTTAAGGTTAAATCAGTTACCAGGTAAGAGGCAGGAGGCGCAGGAGGACAAAAAAATGGTGTACGGGGATGGTGAAAGAACTAAGTTTCCGCGATAGTCCGTGCCAGATCTGACAACATTCAAAATCTTATTCCAGTTTATTTTTGCAAAACCGCAAATCTTGCGCTATCCTGAATTGGAGGATGAGAATCAGATAACCCCGGGGTGATCTCCTTGACAGAACGCGAAAGCACTAGTCGATTTATCGTCGCATCAAACAGCGAACCCTATCAACACGTACGGTCCGACGGAGAAATAAACCAGGAAAAGCGCGCCGGAGGCTTAACGACGGGGCTCGACCCGATAATGAAAGACTCCGAGAACCTATGGATAGCCTGGGGTAGAGGTAGCGCGGATTTCGAGGTAACGGACGATGAAAACAAGGTTACGGTGCCGAACGAAGAAATAGGCTATACCCTGAAAAGACTGGAGCTTTCCAGGAAAGAAATAAACGGTTTCTACTACGGTTTTTCGAATTCTACCCTCTGGCCCATCTGTCATTCTTTCCCTCACAAAGCAAATCTCGAAAAAGACTACTGGGAAATTTACAAAAACGTAAACAGGCGCTTCGCGAACAGCGTCCTGGAAGAATATAAACCGGGAGACAAGGTCTGGGTTCAGGATTACCAGCTCGCGCTGGTACCTCGTATGATCAGGGAAGAAGAACCCGACGCGGAGATCGCACTCTTCTGGCACATACCCTGGCCACCCTGGGAGACGTTTGGGATCATTCCCTGGAAACAGGAAATAGTGGAAGGAATACTGGGCTCGGATTTCATAGGCTTCCATACCTCCTGGCTAGTTCATAACTTCCTGGACACTGTCTATAAACTGGGTGGAGCCGCCAACAGGGGTGAAAACATCGCCCGGATGGGTTCCGAAAAAGCCGTAGTAAAAGCAATACCACTGGGAATCGACACCGATTTCTTTTCCAGAACGGAGGAACAGGAGAAGAAAGCAAAGCAACTAAAGGAAGACTTTTGTTGCTCCAAGCTGGTATTGGGCGTCGACCGGCTGGACTATACCAAAGGCATAGACAGGAGGCTTGAAGCAATAAGGACTTTCTTCGACGAATATCCCCAGTACAGGGGAGAGGTCAGCTTCATAGAAAGAATTTCCCCAAGCCGATCCAAGGTCCAGGAGTACAAGGATATGAGGGAAAAAATTGAACAGCTCATCAGCCAGATAAACGGGGAGCTAAGAGGCGAAACCTGGGTGCCCATACGGTATTTCTACCAGCACCTCCCCCAGAAAGAGCTTATTCCCTACTATATAGCGGCCGACATCGGTCTGCTAACACCCTTGATCGACGGGATGAACCTGGTTGCCAAGGAGTACGTCGCCACCCGGGAAAAAGGGATGCTCATACTTTCGGAATTCGCCGGCGCGGCCGAGACACTCACGGAGTCTATTCAGGTCAATCCTTACAACCCGGAAGCCGTAGCCGATGCCCTCCATCAGGCAATAAACACTCCGGAAGAGGTCCAGAAAGAGAAGTTCTCCAAAATGAGAGTCAAACTCAACCAGATGGACATTCACTGGTGGCGGGACAGGTTCCTGGACGAGTGGGAACTAAGCACTCACGGTAGAGCTTCATGAAGTTATCCAGCGCCCTTAACGGGAAATTCAAGGATAGACTGATCCGGACAATCGCAAGATCCGGGAGCCTGCTGCTATGTACCGACTTCGACGGAACGCTCGTCACTTTTACCGGTACCCCAAGTGAGACGAGTTTACCGCTCGAGACGGAAAAGCTCCTTTCGAAGCTTGCCAGCTCCGATAGACTGCACATCGCAGTTATAAGCGGGCGGAGCTACAGCGAGCTTGCAGAACTGGTACCCCTGGAAAACGCCACCCTGGCGGGCAATCACGGCCTGAAGATAAGGTTCGAAGACGGAACCGTCCACGAGCTTGATACAAGCCAGGAAACACATAGAGCAATATCGGCCATCAAAAGCGACCTCCAGAAAAGCGTGGGAGAGGAAGAGGGAATAATCATAGAGGACAAAAAATTCGGGCTAGCCCTACATTACCGGCAATACGAAGGGAACGAAGAAAAAATAAAGGATAAATTCTGGCAAATCTGGAACGAGCACTCGATACCCGACCTGGAAGTCATCGAGGGAGCGAAATTGCTCGAGGTTAGGCCCGGAAACTGGAACAAAGGGGACGCCGTAGAGCTGCTGCAGGAAAAGTGGGACGGAATTCCTACGATCTACATCGGAGACGATACGACGGACGAAGACGCCTTTCGCGTTCTCCGGGGTCAGGATACCGGTATTCCCGTGATCGTAAGCAAGAAAGAAGAAGTAGAAACTGAAGCTCAATACGGATTGAAAGATCCTGAAGAGGTTGCGGAGTTCCTCCGGAAAATCCAGGAAATTTTCGGCGCAACTTAGCCAGCCGGCGAGGCATCGAACGCTTTTCAGGGGAGATTTTGCACCAAAAAGGACAATTTTGTAATCTTCTATAGAATGTCCTTTTGCCTTGAAAAGATTCAGCTGTCAACCGCGGGGGTAATTAGGTTCTCGTTAATTAAAGAAGAATAACCTATGCGTTAGAATCTAAAAACTTTACACTGACCCCAGGACCCAATTATTAAACGGAGGTTTAAGACCAATTTATGGACGGAAGGAAGCTTGAGGACTACCGAGACATCGTGGGTGACAAGGTCATCGCCACGCTATTCAAGGAAAGCACTCCCCTACGGGGAAAGAGAATATTGAATGTTAACTCTACCTTCACGGGCGGGGGAGTAGCCGAAATGCTCTGGACCACCGTTCCGCTGATGAACGACCTGGGTCTCGAATACGGGTGGAGAGTTATTCACGGAACTCCCGAGTTCTTTCCCATTACGAAGAAGTGGCACAATGCCCTCCAGGGCGAAAACGTGATGATCGACTCTCACGAAAAGGAGATATATACGGGGATAAACGAACTCTTCTCCCGGTTTACTCACATAAAACACGACGTTATGATAGTTCACGATCCTCAACCATTACCGCTGATAAGCTTTTATCCGAAGAGACAGCCGTGGATCTGGCGCTGCCATATCGACCTCTCAGATCCCAATAAAGAAGCCTGGAACTACATCAAGAAATTTATCCTCAGATACGACAATACGGTCTTTTCGGTTGATAAATTCGCCCAGAGCGATCTTCCCAACCAAAAGTCCCTGATCGCTCCCGCTATAGATCCGATGACGACGAAGAATATGGCAATGGATCCCTCGCGACAGCAAGAAATTCTGGAGGATCACGGAATAGACGCGGATCAACACCTAATCAGTCAGGTATCGCGATTCGATAAATGGAAGGACCCCAAAGGCGTAGTTGAGGTATTCAAACAGGTCAAGAAATCGGTCGATGTCCAGCTCGTTCTCCTCGGTGCACCGGCCAGCGACGATCCTGAAGGCCAGGAAATATTCCAGGACCTTCAAAAAGAGGTTCAGGGCATGGAGGACGTTCACATTATAAACAAACAGAACGAACTGCTCGTCAACGCGATTCAGACGCAATCGAACGCGATAATTCAGAAATCTCTGAGGGAAGGTTTCGGCTTGACAGTTACCGAAGCCCTCTGGAAATCCACTCCAGTAGTCGCTTCCGACGTGGGAGGAATTCCCCTGCAGGTAATCGACGGCGAAACAGGTTACCTTTGTGACCCCAAAGACTACGAGGATTTCGCCGAGAAAATCGTGAAGATCATCGAAGACGAGAGCCTGGGAGAGGAGCTCGGTCGAAACGGTAAGGACCACGTCCATAATAACTTTCTGATCACCAGACTGATGCTCGAATGGATACAGCAAATTAAGTCAATTCTCAGATCAACAAAGGTAGGCATTATATGAAAAAAATAGGCGTGTTAACCAGCGGCGGCGATTCTCCCGGCATGAACGCTGCCATACGCGCAACTGTTCGAAAGGCGAAGGCGCTCGGCCTGGACGTAGTGGGTATAAATAGTGGATACGAAGGCTGTCTCGTTGGCGACTTCCGGGAATTGGACCTCAAAGACGTCGGCGGGATAATCGAAGAAGGGGGAACTATGCTGAGAAGCAAAAGAGCCCCTGAATTCAAGGAAAAAGAAGAACGAGCCAAAGCTATTAGGAACTTTCACCAGGAAGGAGTAGAGGGGGTAATTGTCATAGGCGGAGACGGGACGCTCCGCGGGGCCAAAGCCCTGAACAGAGAAGGTATTCCGACCGTATGCGTCCCGGCCACGATTGACAATGACATCTACGGTACCGACATGACCATCGGCGTCGATACCTGCCTAAATACCGTAGTAGAATCCATAGACAGGATCAGGACAACCGCTTCCGCCCTCGAGCGAACCTTTATCGTGGAAGTAATGGGCAGGGATTCGGGCTACATAGCCCTGATGGGAGGTCTCAGTGGCGGAGCCGAACAAATCCTTATTCCGGAAGTAGACTACGACCTGGAAAAGGTTGCAAAAGAGATATATGACGGTTACAAACGGGGAAAACAGCACATGATAGTCGTCGTTGCGGAGGGGATATACAAAGAAGGTTCGGCTGCTCACCATGTCGGCCAGAACCTGAAGAAGCAAATTGGGTTTGAAGTTAGGGTTACTGTTCTCGGACACATGCAGCGAGGCGGGAACCCATCAGCATTCGACAGGGGGATTGCCTCCCGCCTGGGTGCTGAAGCAGTAACGACTCTGTCGGAGGGAGAGAGCGGCGTGATGCTTGGTCTTCAGGGCCACAATATAGAAACAGTCGACTATTCGGAAGTCCTCTCGAACGAGAAAAAGATAGACATGGAGCTGTACGAGCTGGCTCAGACACTTGCCCAGTAGCGTCCCGATTTCCCATCGACAATCAGTGTAATTTCCTTCATAAATTTTTCATTTAGACTTTCAGCACGATTAATATGAAGTCAAAATCGGCTAATAAGAAATTCATACTGCTATTAACCCTCGCCACGCGAGTCGTAATTGCCGTGGCAAAGCTGATCGTATTCTTCTCCACGGGCCTCCTGTTCTTGCTGGGGGAAGCACTGAACAACGTCACCGACATCATAACTGTTCTCGTAACCCTTATAAGCGTCAGGATAAGCGAGAAAGGCGGGGATAGAGAACATCCCTTCGGTCACCGGAGGCTACAGAGCGTCGCTTCCCTGATAGTAGCTATAGTCTTCATAGTCGTTACCAGCTACCAGCTAATCCAGGAGTCGGTAATGAAGCTCCTCAACCCGACCGTAATCACGGCAAACCTGGAGTGGGCATTCTACGTACTGGTCGGCTCGTTCCTGTTAAACCTAGTTCCCTTACCGTACCTGCTGAAATACGGTAGAGGAAGAGAGATCAGCATTAAAACGGAACTTTTTGATACCATAAACGACGCCCTGTCCCTGATCGCCAGCATGATCGGATTGGGATTAATATACTTTTTCAATCTCAACATCGGGGACCCGATCGCGACCATCGTCATAGCTCTCATAATCTCTTTCGACGCAATCCTGTTGATAAAGGAGAATATAAGCACGTTGATCGGCGAGTCACCGGACGAGGAGTTCTACGAACGGGTTAGAGAAATAGTTCTATCTCACGAAAAGGTACTGGGCGTCCACGATATGATCGGGGAATACATCGGTCCTCACTCGGTGCACGTGGACTTCGATCTCGAGCTGGACCCGGAAACTGAACTCAGCGAATCTGACGAGATAGTCGGAGAAATAAAGGAAGAACTCGAGGAGGAGACGGACCTCAGCGTATACTGCTCTATCCATCCCTGCAGCCACACGGGCGACGAGCGTCGTATAGCATCCCATATATAGTCAAAGCCTCCCGCTGCAAATCCGATCACGTAAGGTCACCGGAAGGAAATTTGTTTGATAAAGTCTAACGGTTAGACTTACACGGAGGACGCTATGGCTCTTTTCTTTCGTGCAATTTACCTCGGCTGGTTTATTTCGCTGATCTACGCGGCGGTTCTGTACTTTAGCGACAAGTACAGGAGGGAGTCGCTAATAAACGTCGGGATAGCTTTTACCGGTGGGGTAGCGGCAATAGTCATAATTACCACGTTACACGCCGGTATTCCGGGGTTCTCCGGGGACGGTTTTACGGGGGGTTTCCTGGCCCGGGCCTTCGACTCTTTCGTCAAAGCAGCAATCCCCGAAGAAATCGCAAAACTGTTAGTATTCTTTATTATCGTCTGGCATTTCGACTTCGAGGATTTTTCAGAAGGATTAGACGGGATGATTTACATGGGAATGATCGGGGCAGGTTTCGGAGCTTACGAGGACTTCTCCTACATATTTTCACAGACTCTGCCCTACATAGGGGAAGAGGGGGGAGAAGCCGGAAGGGCACTTCAGTTTATCACCTGGCAGCGAGCCTTCCCCGGCCACGTATTAATCAACTCGGTTAGCGGATACTTCCTCGGCAGGGCCCGATTCACCAACGGGAACCAGAAAAAGTTCGAACTGGTGGCCTGGAGCCTGATAGTGGCAATACTGACTCATGGTCTGTTCAACCTGGCCGGCTCCGGAGGTGGAACGGGCTGGCTGATAATTTACGTACTCGCCCTGGGTCGCGTGTTCTTTTTTCTGAGAGGGAAAATGCTGGAGGATTCCCCCTACAAAGCCTTTTCCGAACTCCCGGACGAGATCACCGAATCCAGTTTCGTGAGTTATATAAATATTATCAGAGACTGGGAGTTCGACCGGCCTATCGACAGGTACAAAAAGCTCTACGACCGCGAGACGTCTCCAAACCTGGGCTACCTGCCGGTAGTTATTTCTATCGTTATTCTCTATCCCGTGGCAATCGCGGGGGTTTATTACCTCAACAAGCTAATCCTGGATTTCTTCAAGCTGGTTAGTTGAAAGTGACTCTTTAAATTGCTTTGATAAATCCGCTTTACCGGCTTTGAAAAAACTGAACAGCTGAAGGAGGGGCAATGAGAAATAAAATACGTGAAGGACGTAAAAGCGACCTGTCAGAAATCCTGAGATTGAACGAAAACCTCGCAGAACTGCACGCGAAAACCGACGATTACTTTCTCCCGGGTTCCAAAACGAGAAAATCCGTAAAAGACTGGCTCGAGTCCGTTTTCGAAGACGATAACGCTTTTGTGCTCGTGGTGGAAGAAGGAGACGGGCTCGGCGGGTACTTTATCGGGCTGATAGAAGAGACCAAACCCTTTATCAAACCGGATTTCGAGGGGCGAATTTCGGACGCTTATCTCGAACCTCAGGTTAGAGGAAAAGGGTTTGCCAGACTTGCATACGAGAGGCTAAAAGAGTGGTTCAAGGACAATGATATTAACTCGATCAGGTTATCGGTCCACTCGGAAAACGAAGATGCAATAAGCGCCTGGCGATCTCTTGGATTCGAAGAGTACATGAAGAGAATGAAAGTGGATATTTGATCCCGTTAAGGTTGATAAAGAGTAATTTAATCCAGTGAAGGTTAGCGTTACCTGCTTTTAAGCCTGGGTGTCAGAAACAAGCAAAACGTTGAATACATCCCGGAGTTTCGGTATAAATAGGGGAGTTTCAAGGTAAGCTTAAATCACGTGTTATGATAGATACTCTCTCGCCGAGGTCCAGATTAGAATAAATAATAGACCTCGTTCATGCCGGCGTAGCTCAGCGGTAGAGCGGCTGATTCGTAATCAGTTAGTCGGTGGTTCGAATCCACTCGCCGGCTCCAACCTCAGATAACTTCCAATCACAGGGATTCAAAAAACTTCTTTTAAATAGCGTCTGATCCCAATTTTTAACATGAATTCGTGCAATCAGGCGTCCATATTTGCGGCGGAAAATTCCTATTTTGAGCCACCAAAGAGCGAGAATTCTCAAAAGCAAAATTCTACTGAAACTAAAAATTCCACCTTAATTAAAGCTATAGAAGATTTTAAGCTAAGAGGCAAGTCGGAAGGGCGAGCGAAAAAGACGATGGAACAATACGACTACGTACTGGGGAGGTTTACTGAAAAATTCCCAAAGGACAGAGAAGCCGACTCAATAGAGGCAATAGAGGTAAGGAAGTACCTTGCGTACTTGATGGATGACGGCCTTGCCAACACAT
>JAGXKX010000110.1 GCA_018335015.1 Candidatus Bipolaricaulota bacterium | reverse complement strand
ATAACGGCTTCGCCGGAGGACCCGGTGAAAAAAATCACGAATAAGATTACCCAGTACAATATCTCTGCCCTTCCCGTAATTGACGACGACGAAAAAGTAATAGGGATAATAACGAGCGATAGCATTACCCAGCTTGTACAGGGCCAGCAACCTATACCGGGAACGAAAGAAATGAAAAAGGGTGGTTGAAAATAAGGTTTGGTGACTGCAAAAACCTTCGGCTCGAATAATCCGACTTGGGGGGGAATAATAATTCTTCTCGGGAAAGTAAACACTAATCCTACTGTTCGCCCCTCTGGAGCTTTGGATTTAACTCCTCCCTCATCCAGTCCGCCAGTAGGTTCACCCCAACCACCATCCCAACAAGTGCTGCTCCGGGAAAGACGATCATCCACCAGTTACCGGCGTAAATGAATCTCTTTCCGTTAGCGATCATCATTCCCAGTGACGGCCTGGTAAGCGGAACACCGACACCGAGAAAGCTCAGAGTTGCTTCTAGCATAATTACGACTGCCAAATCTACCGCAGCTACCACGAAAAGGGAGTGGATGGAATTGGGAAATATATGGCGGAAAATAGTCCTGGCATCACTGGAACCAATTGATTTAGCCGCTACGACATAATCTTCCTCCTGAACGGACATTACGTTACCCCGTATTACCCGGGCATAGCGAACCCAATCGGGTAAGGATATTGCAAAGATTACCACCAGGATACTTCTAGTGCCTACGACGCCGAGCATTAATATCGCCATAAGAGTTGTCGAGAAAGAAAAGAATATATCGGCCAGCCTCATTGTAACCGCATCTGTCACTCCTCGATAGAAGCCGGCAAGTAAACCGATCAGCACACCAAAGCTACCGGCGAGTAAAATTACACCAAAGCCAACTATCAGCGAAGTCCTGCATCCGAACAAAATAGTACTTAAGATTCCCCTTCCCTGACCATCAGTACCCAACAGGAAGGGCATCTCCCCTCCCTCCATCCATATCGGAGGTTTCATCGACATCCCTAAATCAAGCGTTTTTAGGTTATATGGATTTTGCGGAGCAACGATTGGGGCAAATACAGCCAGAAAAACAAATAAGAACAGCAAGAGTGCTCCGATTACAGCGGATGGGTCGGTGATAAAATGTCGAAACCTCTTTGAGGAAAACATTCTTAACCATACCTTATTTTGGGATTAAGGAATGCATACATTATATCGACGATGATGTTTAACGTTAGAATTACCGTTGCCGCAAGCATTATATAAGTAACGATGATCGGTCGATCATTATTGTAAATGGAACGCAATAACAACCTCCCCATCCCGGGCCATTGAAATATGGTCTCCGTAATTATTGAAAACGCAATAAGCTGACCGAACTGCATCCCCATCATCGTAACTACGGGGATCAAACCGTTGCGCAAGGCATGTTTGAAGATTACAAATCGGCTCGAGAGACCTTTGGCCCAGGCGGTCCTGATGTAGTCTTTACCTAGAATCTCGACCATTTCTGACCTGGTAAGACGAATCAATACGGCCAGGGAATACATACCGAGGGTAAATGCGGGTAGGATAATATGTCGCCAGCCGCTTAAAGTAAGAAACCCTGTCTTCCAGAAACCCAGTTTGATAGTTTCACCACGCCCCATCGGAGGCAAGCACCGCAGATATACTGCAAACACCATTATCAGAAGCGTTCCGATGAGGAAAGTCGGCACAGAAATACCAAATAGGGAACCTGCCATTACCATCCGACTCAAACCAGAATCCCGATTCAAGGAAACAAGAACACCGAGAGAAATTCCCAACCCGCCCGAGATTAAAATGGCTACAGTAGCCAGCTCTGCGGTTGCCGGGAACTTTGCCAGTATAAGATCGAGCGCGGGCATCTCCTGGATATAGGAGTTACCAAAGTTTCCCTGTACCGCGTTCTTGATAAAAATCAGATACTGAACGTAGAATGGTTTGTCCAGCCTAAGGGACTCCCTAACCTCTTGAATCTGTTCCTGGGTCGCATATTTTCCGGCGAGAGCAAGGGTGGGGTCTCCGACGAACTGAAATATAACGAAAGATATGAATGAAACTCCCAACAGAACAATGATCCCCTGCAATAATCTTCTAATAATATATGAAACCATTTTGAATAAGAAGGTACAAGCCCCTGAACCGGGCCTGTACCTTCCGAACGATCAGTATGTTAAATATAATCCGTATAATATTTACCCTGAGTAGGACATCTCCCAGAACTCTATCCACTTATCCGGTCTTGGGATAAAGTTAAGCCCTATCCCTTTCTGGACAGCATAAAGATGTTGCTGATAATGGAGAGGAATGACGGCAATCTTTTCCATGTATGCCCTATTGACTTCCTGAACAGCCTTTAACCTCTCTTCCTCATCCACAATGTTTACCGACTCTTCCAGCATGTCGTCGACATCAGGATAACTAAATTCAGCTCCGTTCCAGACTCCGTAACCCTTTTCCGGATTGTAAGTGTGAAGTAGCTTAAACGCCGACCTCGTAAACGAATAAGCACCGTCAAACCAACCGAGCATGTAGAAGTCTACTTCCTTATTCTCCAGCATAGGCCAGTACATTGCTTTCGGCACGGCGTGCAGCTTGGCCTTGATCCCGACTTTGTTCAAATAACTTGCGATGGCTGCTCCTATCTGCTCGTCCTGGACGTAACGATCCAGAGTACAGTTAAGAGTTATCTCAAAGCCATCCGGGTATCCGGCCTCTTCCAACAACTCTTTTGCTTTTTCCGGATCGTAAGCCATCCTCTCCAGATCTGGATCGTACCCAAATGTCGCAGGGTCCGGTATTTGTGCGGCTGGTTTAGCATGGCCTCTCATAATTTTATCAATTATTTCTTCTTCATTAATTGCCAAATACATCGCCTTGCGGACCCTGATGTCGCTGGTAGGCAATTCTTCTTCGTTGCTTATTCCAAGGAAGATAGATCTCCGGCTAGGCCGCGTTATTACAGTAACTTTCGGGTTGTTCTTGATTGTTTGGAAAAGTTCTACCGGAACACCGGACATAAGATCGATTTTTCCGGTGGAAAGCGCTGCTAACCTGGTTGAAGGTTCGGAAATCGGTCTAAGTTCTGCGTGTTTGATCGGCGGAACCTCTCCCCAGTAATCCTCGTATGCTTCCAACTTGAGATAAGTCCCTTTTTCCCAATCGACGAATTTGTAGGGTCCCGTGCCAATTCCTCTTGCTGCAACTTGCCCCTTACTTCGCGCTTCCGTCGATTCCTTGTCTAGGATGAATATCTGATGCAGATTATTCAAGAAATAGGGTGTGGATTTTTCGATCTTCATGTCAATAACCCAGGGATCTCCGTCCACCTTTTCTATGGAAGTAACTAGATTACCGAAGAAAAGAAAGTCCGATACCTCGGGATCCCTCATGTGCTCCCAGGTAAAAACAACGTCCTCGTAAGTAAAAGGGTTTCCGTTGTGGAATGTGACGTCCTTTCTCAACCAGAACCTGTAAGTGGTCAGGTCGATTTGTTCCCACTTTGTGGCAAGGCCGGGTACGATCTCGCCTTTTTTACCGATTCTCTTGGTCAATCCCTCATAAATATTTGCCATAACAGAGAGGTTTGAGTCGGCGTCGGAACCGTGTGGGTTCATGGTGAGTGGGGGTGCATCAACACCTACTACTACTTTGTCCTGTGCCAGAGAAACCATTAACAAAGATGAAACCAACAAAGCACTTATAACAAAAACTACCGCTAGTTTTTTCATAGTTATTTCTCGCCTCCTAGAAATATAAAATCGCGGTGACATAGAAGAACTGAAAAATTCAACTAACTTATTTTAACTTTCACCCCCCTGTCTTTGAACTAAATGTACTAAAAAAATAATGACGAATTTAACCTATCTAATCGATACTAACTTAAAATTAAAATTTTTGCAATATTTCAGATCTTTAGGCTTAAGGCCCTCTATGGCTGGTCCTCGTCTATTGTCCGGACCGGTAATCTAGTTCTTCTCGTATTCTTTATCGCCCGTACCGCAGCATGCGCAGCCTGCAAATTCGTAATGTACGGGATCTTCAGATCCACCGCCGCACGTCTTATCTTATATCCGTCTCTATGAGGCTTTTCCCCTTCTGTCGGTGTATTGATGATTAGATCTATCTCGCCAACTATTTCAAGTACATCGGGAGAACCCTGATTAATCTTATTTACTTTCTCCACTCCTATGCCTCGTTCCCCGAGATATGAAGCTGTACCTTCAGTCCCCACCAAACCCAGGCCAAACTCTCTCAATTCTCGTGCTATCTGTAACACTTCGGACTTATCCTCGTCTCTGATGCTCAAAAGTACCGTACCGGAAGTCGGAAGTTCGTTTTCCGCGGCGAGTTCAGCCTTATAGTAGGCCTCGTCGAAGCTTTCGGCGATTCCCATAACTTCGCCGGTCGACTGCATTTCGGGCCCAAGCAACGGATCCACTCCTGGTAAGTTCCCAAACGGGTATACGACTTCTTTGACGGCTACCTTCCCACGAGACCTTTCTGGGTAGTCAAGTTCGGAAAGCTTCTTTCCCGCCATGACTTTTGCGGCTAGTTTT
>JAGXKX010000109.1 GCA_018335015.1 Candidatus Bipolaricaulota bacterium | reverse complement strand
GATGGATTTATGGCCGGGTTTCTCCACACTTTATTGAAAAACACCGAAAATCTCTCAGAGCTCGACTCTCGAGAATTACTCCCTGCAGTAAAGTTTGGCAACGCTACTGGGGCTCTAACAACTACGGACTACGGAGCTACCTCCGCGTTTCCCAATTCAGATTTGGTTGAAAGCTTTCTGGCGGATCGGTAGCTGACTAACTGTGAACCTCTATGAACTTGTCAAAGGACCTATCGTACGTTTGTTCCACTTCATCGGGAAAAGCACAGGCGGGTAGTTCTGACCTTCCCAGATGATACTGAATACACTCACAGCAGTTACCTTTTCTCGGGCATCCGGGGTAAGTACAGTTGCAATTATCCAGGTTCTCTTCATAGTTGGTACACTCTTGAGACATAACAGTCACTCCGATTAAAAGTTTAGTTGCCCGTTAATTCTCCGGTTAACCTATTTGCATACGGGATAAAAATTGTAGTATGTGAAAAAAGTGGTCTCCTTCCATCTTTTCTTCAACCAGATTTTACCAAACTCTCGGTTGTTTGCCAAAACTCTTTCTTAGATGGTACACTTTCATCATTCATTGGGGTGTCCTTCTCTTTTTAGAAGCGATGAGCTTTTATTGGAGGATACTCCTTTTTATATTGAAACATAATTTTGGGACGGAACCAAAAGAATATTTCGTAGTAGCCAGGAGGTCTAAATGATTCACGAAAGGGACTTTTGGAGCGGAGTGAATAACCCCGATCTTTCTTTGGGTGAGACAGATGTCGGAATTATTGGAATACCTTACGATACAGCTGCTTCCGGGGGGAAGGGGGCAAAAGACGCCCCGGATAGAATTAGAAAAGTTTCTGCTACTTATCCCTCCAGGTTTACTGAACAAAACAAGGATATTGGAAAATTAAAATTAAAGGATTTTGGCGACGTTCAAATCCCCCCGCTTGATCCCGAGCAAACTGCAAAAAGGATAAGAGATAAGGTTAAAAAGCTTCTGGACAATGAGGTTTTGACTGTTTGTGTGGGAGGAGACCATTCGGTAACTTTTCCGGCAATAGAAGCCCACAGTCAAGTCGGGGATATATTTATTGTATGGATAGATGCACACCCCGATCTAATTGACGTTCATAACGAATCTAGGTACTCTCACGGTTGTCCTTTGAGAC
This sequence comes from Candidatus Bipolaricaulota bacterium, assembly GCA_018335015.1. Classification (GTDB taxonomy): domain Bacteria; phylum Bipolaricaulota; class Bipolaricaulia; order M55B111; family M55B111; genus JAGXLP01. Next base: position 3,446 of record JAGXKX010000109.1, on the reverse strand, counting down.
GCTCTCTCGAACTTGATTCTGTGAGACCGGATAATGTGATATTAGTGGGGATTAGAGATTTCACTAAGGGTGAGATGGACTATATTAACGGGTCGGAAATTGAAGTAATTTATGCCCACGAAATTGCAAAAATGAGTTTAGGGGAAGTTGCGAGAGTTATTGAAGACAAAGTTTCTGGTTCCGAAAAAACCTACCTATCCTTTGATATAGATGTCCTGGATCCAGCCCATGCACCGGGAACAGGGTACCCAGACCCAGGAGGATTGTCGAGTAGGAAGCTTTTTGACCTTATTCATTCATTAAAAGATATAAACGTGGCCGGGTTCGATGTGGTGGAGGTGTCTCCGACACTCGATGTGAACGACATAACCTCGCTTGCCGCGGTGAAAATTATTTACGAAATGCTGTCTCTTCAACTATAGCCAATAATCCTGCCCCAGGGGACAGGGTCCTTGACCGTTACCGCTTCAGCTTCTCAATCACACCAGGTCCAGATTTTCGCCTGTTGATTTGCTAGCACTGCCATCTGTGTGACAACTGACAAAAGAGCAAACCCTTTTACTGTTCCTCCCCTTGAGCTTAAAATTTTCAATCGCTTAACTGTGGGGATAGTTTTCTTCTTCATCTGAATATTGGTTCTGGGGGTTGTCTCTTTTTGGTGGTTGGAAGTAGTCTTCTTCGGTCGCAAATACCCGCGCCTGATTGGTCGAATTCATGTTAGGATTTGGAGCCAGGCGAGAGATAAAAAGTTTTTGTGCTAGCCCTACAAGTGAAAAACGCCTGAGAGTGGTGGGTCGTGGAGGATTCGAACCTCCGACCCTCTGATTAAAAGTCAGATGCTCTACCCCTGAGCTAACGACCCACGTGGTAGGTCCCTCGGGACTTGAACCCGAAACCCCTCGGTTAAGAGCCGAGTGCTCTTCCGGTTGAGCTAGGGACCTGGGGTTTAATTACAACTAATCTTTGTCCCTTAGGTAACCCACCCAAGTGTAGGAATACTATTAAATGAGCCTTCACCTTTCAAGTATTCTATTCCGCGCTGGATGTTCCATAATCCTCAAGTAGGGGGTTCTGAGGGCAAAATTGAAGGTAGATTGAGAGAAGATAATCTTCGAAAGACGGGATAAATACCGATAGACCCGTCGCCCCTGTTGTACGGCTTGATTTGGTTTTATAATTAAGTTGAGACTTATGGCTAATTTATTTTCTCAAGACGAGAGTCCGGAACGAGAGGGCGAATCCAAGCGCCCGCTTGCTGATAGGGTCAGGCCAAGAACTCTGGATGAAGTCATCGGCCAGGATGACCTGCTGGGGGAAGGTGGACCTCTGGCCAGGTTGATAAAAGACGGTCAGGCCCGAGCGCTTGTTTTTTGGGGACCGCCGGGGACGGGAAAGACCACCCTCGGGCTAATCATTGCCGATCAGGATGATAGCAAATTCGTCCATCTTTCTGCTGCTACTTCTGGAGTAAAAGAGGTTCGAGGGGCATTAAAGGAATCCCGGGAGAAGTTCCGACGCACCGACCAGCGAGACCTGTTGTTTATCGACGAAATTCATCGGTTCAATAAAGCCCAGCAGGACGTTCTGCTACCTTTCCTGGAGGAGGGTAGTATCAAGTTTATCGGTGCTACTACCGAGAACCCGTCGTTTGAGCTAAACTCTGCCATCCTTTCCCGCTGCCAGGTGTTTGTCTTCGAGAAGCTCGACCATGAGCAGGTAATTCGTCTGGTGAAAAACGCGCTGGAGGACGAGCGAGGTCTGGGGGGCGAGTTTGGAATTACGGAAGAAGCCCTGGAAACGATTGCCAGCTTTTCCGATGGCGACGCGAGACGAGCCCTGAACTTGCTGGAGTTAAGCGCCAAGCTGGTCGAGGACGAGGATAAAATCGAAAATTCCGTGGTTGAAAACGCGGCCCAGAGGAAAAGCTTGGACTATGACAAGGGCGGGGAGGAGCATTACAACATAATCTCTGCCCTGCATAAGACGATCAGAAATAGCTCGCCCGATGCCTCCCTCTACTGGCTGGCCAGAATGCTGGAAGGAGGCGAAGATCCTATCTTTATCGCCCGTCGTTTGGTAAGGGTTGCCAGCGAGGACGTGGGGTTAGCCAACAGCCAGGCGTTACAGGTTGCCGTTGCTGCAAAACAAGCAGTTGAACTAATTGGAAAACCCGAATGTGACCTGGCTTTGGCTCAAGCAGTTATTTACCTGTCTCTTGCTCCCAAAAGCAACGCAATTTATAAAGCTTACAGCAAGGCAAAAAAGGACGTCGAAGAGTCGGAAAATCAGCCCGTACCGAAGGAGCTTCGCAACGCTCCGACAGACCTCATGAAAGAGGAGGGTTACGGCGAAGGCTACCAGTACGCTCATAATCTGGACGAGAAAACGGCAGACCTTCAGGTATTCCCCGAAAACCTTCAGGGTCGGAGGTACTATTTCCCGACAGAATCTGGTGAAGAGAAGCGGATGAAGGAGCTAATGCAAAAGTGGATAGAAAAGAGGAACAAAAAGGGGAAAGGGTCTAAAGAAGGAGGAGAATGATTTTGACGAGTACATACCGCGTTGCCAGGAGCAGCAGTATCCCGACCATTGGTGATATGTCTATCGGCATCCTGTAACCCATGAGTTGCGTGACGTGGTGCCTGATTGGCGCCAGGATCGGTTCTGTTGACCGATAGATAAAATCCACGATTGGGTTGGGTCTCTGTCCGGGAAATATCCAGGAAACAAAGACCCTGGCTACCAGCAGGAGTGAGGCCAGTTGAAACAACCAATCTATGGCAGTAACCAAAATGTCCTTCAAGACGATCGTGCTTTCCAGGATTTATCACCTAATAATTAGTTCATCTTAGTATTAGAGGACTGTGTATTTCGATTCTGACAGTTCGGGCAATAATAGGTGCTTCTCCCTGACTGCTTTACTTTTACGATTTTCGAACCACAGTTTGGACAAGGTTCTCCTTCTTTCTGGTAAACCCTGAGGAAGTTCTGGAAACTGCCAGGATCACCGTAGGAATCCCGAAAAGTATCGAAAGTTGTACCGTTACTTTCAATCGCCTCCGATAGTACTTCGGGTATCAACTTGAATAATCTTTTCCGTTCTTCATCGCCGATTTTATTTCCCGGGGTTAGAGGGTTCAGGTTCGCGCGGAATAGTAACTCGTTGGCGTAGATATTTCCGAGCCCTGCTATTTTCTTCTGATCCAGAAGTATCAGTTTTACTGCCTGAGTGGTCTCAAACAATTCTCGAAATTCTTCCCACTCGTACCCATCACGAAATGGCTCCAGGCCCAGAGAGGTCAACGGCTCCTCTTCTTCTGAGTCGAGCAAGTCCAGTGTCCCAAATCTTCTGAGATTATCCATGATTAATTGTACCCCCTCCCGAAAGACGAGAGATAATCTCTGGTGCTCCGTCTCCTCACCCAGAGCACGGACTAACAACTTGC
>JAGXKX010000032.1 GCA_018335015.1 Candidatus Bipolaricaulota bacterium | reverse complement strand
GGTTCGTCCACGATTACAAACTCCAGAGGCTGCTTGTTCATTCCGCTGGGAGCCAACCTGGCGTAGTCAACCAGTTCTATCAGGTCCTTCCGGGGAACCCGCTGATCTCGGAATTTTCTCACGCTTCTTCTACTACGAATTGCTTCGGATACTTCCATAATACCTCCTCGTGTAACTCTAAAATAGAACGAGCTCTAACAAAAATTTCTGCTTTTTATATGAAGATAAGTCTGAAATCTTAAAATTTGGAGTGCTGGTTTTCCATCATCGAATACGGAGGTTACACCCGTTCCTCCGTTCGGGTTTTTTCCATGAACTCGTCCAGGAAGGTAATAGAATAATCACCCGTCCTGAATTCCTTCTGGCGAATGAGATCAAGGTGCAGTCCCACGTTGGTCTTAACCCCTTCCACTTCGAACCTCCGGAGAGCCGAGACCGCCTTTGTGATTACGTCGTATCGCTCTTCGGCAGTTACTATGAGTTTAGCCAGAAGAGAGTCGTAGTAGGGTGTTATCTCGGCACCGTCGTAGATCCAGGTATCGAACCTAACTCCGTGCCCGCCGGGGAGCTGATTGATGTGAATTCGTCCGGAAGACGGCATGAAGTTGTTTTCCGGGTCCTCGGCGTTTAGCCGAAACTCCATCGAATGCCCTTTGAGATCGGCGTACCTCTCCCTCTGAAGCTCCTCCCCGTCAGCCAGTCTTAACTGATCTTTGACCAGGTTTACCCCGGATATCTCTTCCGAGACCGGATGTTCCACCTGGATTCTGGCGTTCAGCTCCATGAAATAGAAGTTCTCATCCTCGTCGACCAGGAACTCTATCGTGGCAAGGCTGTTATAGCCGAACTCCTCGGCAATACTGAGGGCTGCCTCTCTAAGATCGATTCTAGTGGAGGGAGAAATGCCGGGTGCCGGCGCTTCCTCGATTATCTTCTGATGTCTCCTCTGGGTCGAACATTCCCTCTCACCCACATGGGCGTGATTACCGTGCTCGTCTCCGATCACCTGGACTTCTACATGCTTGGGCTGGTGAAGATATCGCTCCAGGTAGAGATCTCCCCGCCCAAACGAGACTTCAGCCTCCTTAGTGCTGGATTTGAATCCTTCGATTAACTCCTGCTCGTCCTGAACCAGTCTCATTCCCCTTCCCCCGCCACCAAATGCAGCCTTCAGGATAAGTGGGTACCCCAGCCTGTCGGCTTCTTCCTTGACTTCTTCGACCTCGGAAATCGCGCCCTCAGTCCCGGGCAATACGTTCACACCCGCCTCTTCCGCTATTTTCTTGGATTCCAGCTTGTTTCCGGCGAGCTCCAGAACGGAGGAAGTAGGGCCGATAAAGTTTATGTCGTGCCCCTCGCAGACCTCGGCAAAGTGAGAATCTTCCGAGAGGAACCCGTATCCGGGATGGATGGCATCTGCCCCGCTTATGTCGGCCGCCCCTATTATAGCCGGCAGGTTCAAATAGCTTTCTTCCGGCTCCTTCGGACCAATACAGTAAGCCTCGTCCGCAAGCTGGGCGTGGAGCTGGTCCTTGTCTGGTTCAGAATATACGGAAACAGTACTTAGCCCTAGCTCTCGTGCCGCTTCGATAATCCGAAGGGCAATCTCGCCTCTATTTGCGACCAGTATCTTTTCCAAGTTAGCTACCTTTATCCGGGGAAGCCAGTATAAACAAGTTCTGACCGTACTCGACTGAGTCCCCGTCCTCGACGCATATATCGACAACTTCTCCGCCCTGATCGGCTTTTACTTCGTTCATTACCTTCATCGCTTCTACAATACATACCGTATCGCCTTTCTCCACCCGGTCACCAACCTCAAGGTAGGGGGGTTCCTCGGGCGAAGGGCTTCTGTAAAACGTCCCGACGATTGGAGAGGTTATAGCATTTTTTTCTTCCGACTTCTCTTCCGTAGCCCCCCCTGCAGCCGAGCCCTCCTTCTCTTTTTTCGGCCCGTTAGTTTCTTCCTCGCTCCCGCGGTAGGCAATACCCTGAGTACCAGTATCACCCGAACCTAACCCGGTCTCCCCCAGGGAATTCTTTTTAAGCGTAACCTGAAAGTCGTCCTGCTGAACGCTAATTTCCGATAAATCGGTTCCCTCGAAGAGATCGATAAGCTCTTTCATTTGCTCAATATTTAAATCCATATATACCATTCCCGATGAAGAAAGGATACAAATGCTGACTTTATCTTTCAACGAAGGGATAAAATAGCCGCTCAGCCCTATATATCCCCCCTACCGTTGCAATAATAAATTACCGAATCTATAATTATCAACAGAATTAACTGGGAGTGTTGCTTATTGTCTATTGGGTTACAGCTTGTAATACTGGCTATCCTTGTTGCCCTGTCGGGCCTTTGCTCTAGTTCAGAAACGGCCGTCACTTCCCTTAGCCAGGTAAGGGTCAGGTTGCTCAGCAAGAAATATCCGGATAAATCGAAGGCTTTGGAAGTACTTGCCGACGACCCAAATCGCCTGATAACTTCGATTCTGATCCTGAACAATCTGGTAAACATCGGCGCCAGTTCGATAGCGACTCTTTTGTTCCTTCAGATTCTACCGACGGGAATCTCGACGTTTCAGAAAGGAATAATCACGACTCTGACTATGACTACCATACTTCTCGTTCTGGGAGAGATCACCCCAAAAAACTTCGCAAAAAACAACCCGGAGAAATACACGCTGACGATAATCAACTTCGTTTACTACAGCTCTATCCTGCTCAAACCGTTCATAAACGGGTTTCAGTCACTTTCCCACAGAATCCTGAATCTCTTTAGCGAGGAACTAACTCATAGAGAACCGACCAGGGTGAGCGAGGAGGAACTGAAGTCCCTGATAGATATAGCCCAGGAACGAGAACTATTTGGAAAACAGGAAGGTGAAATGATAAAGAGGATCTTCAGCTACGACGACCTAACCGCCAACGAGGTTCTGGTCCCTAGGACTGAGACCCACACGATAGATGCCAACAGTACCCTGGAAGAGGCGAGGCAGCTGGTTTCAGAGTACGGTCATTCTCGATATCCCGTCAGGGACGGCCAGATAGACGAAATCGTCGGTATACTATACTCCAAAGACCTGCTGAGTCATTCGGAAAATCCCGACCTCTCCGTCAGAGAGATTTTGCGACCCGTCTACTACACGCCGATAACTAAGCCAATAAACGTCCTTCTGCGAGAATTCCAGGGGAAAAAGATTCACCTGGCGGTCGTGCTCGACGAATACGGTGGCATGGCGGGGATAATTACACTGGAAGACATCCTGGAAGAAATCGTCGGAGAGATCGAAGACGAGTTCGACGTCCACGAAGAGATGATAGAAAAGATAAGTGACGGCCAGGTCCTGGTTAACGGAGAGTGCGAGGTAAAAGAGATAAACAGATCGCTCGGCCTGAATCTCCCCGAGGATAGCGTAACTGTCGGCGGCCTTCTGATAGACCAGCTGGAGGACATTCCGAACGCCGGGACCCAACTTACGATCGACGACGTCAAGCTGACGATAGAAAAGGCATCAAAACGCCGAATAAAAAAAGTGAAACTGGAATTGCCCGTAGACTGAATCAGTAGAATCCCCGGGGGGAGGAGCCTTATGGTAAACTTTCGTTCCCGTTTTAAGGTCATTATTACCGTTACCGCTTTATGGTTGGCTTTTTTGAGCCTGATAATTCCTATAGAGGTCCGAGCAGCGGAGACTGATTACCGAATTGAAGCAAAATTAATAGATGAAAAGAAACTAATAAAAGGTCGAGAAAGGATCGAATTTACCAACCCGCTGGACCGGCCGGTTTCCGAAGTAGTATTTACCCTGGAGGGGAACCTCTATCGCGAACCGAACCCTTATATAAGCAAAGTAAACCTCGATTCCAGCTACCCTGCGGGATTCGATCCCGGCTGGACGGAGGTATCGGATATTACTGGTCCTGACGGGGAAGAACTTAACTACACTATGGAAAGCCTGCCCCCTTTCGCCCAGACCTACTCCCTGAAGGATACCCTCGTCAGGGTCGAACTACCGGAAAAACTGGAGCCCGGCGAGAAAACCCGGGTTTCGCTCGAGTTTTCTACCAAATTTCCCAGAAAGAAGGTCGGAGACGAAGAATTCTTTCAGGGGGTATACACGTGGAGGTTCGGCTGGTATCCCACCCTGGCTCCGGCTGAATGGTGGACTAGCTACGACAGGGAGGTCTACAGCCGGATTAAGCTACCGAGTGCCAACTACGAGGTCCGGATGGACGTCCCGGAGGACTTCGAGGTAGCCGGGGTCACTTCCGAAAAAACGCAAGAGGAAGGGGACTCGAAAAGAAAAATACTCGAGTTGGTACTTGACGAAGCGCGATCCTTCCCTCTGGCCGCGAGCGCAAAGTACAAAACCCGTCGCGAGGAGTTCAGGGAGTTTACGATCGAGGTCTTTCACTTTCCCGGTTATCAGGAAGAGGCGAGAGTTCTCGCTTCCTACGCGAATGAAATCTTAAAGTTCTACTCCGCCAGGTTCGGTAGTTACAAGAGAAAGAAACTGACCTTTACTCAAAATCCGGTCTCCGGGTACTTTGGCATGGCGGCCGACGGTTTAATCTCCCTTGGCAATTCCTTCTTCGAGGAGAAGGATCTGGCGCTTTCTACTATCACGAACAGGCTAGCTGAATACATAGTTGCCCACGAGATCGCGCACCAGTGGTTCGGTATAGGGGTCGGCACAAATCTCAACTCCCAGAACTGGATAAGCGAGGCTTTTGCCGAGTACCTCGCCCTGCAGTACTTCCACAATAAGTACCCGGAATACGAACCGAACCTCTTTCGGTTCGAACGGGACGGATTGATAAGAAATGCTATCGAATCACAGCTGGGTTACGTAAACCTCCGAGAACATACATTTGAACTGCCCTACATACTTAGCTTCCATAATGGTTTCGACGAAGCAATAATAAAACCGCTGGAAGAAGTAGATTACGCAAACCAATACCAGACAAGAGTCTACAAGAAGGGCTACATGGTTTTACGAACGCTGAGAGGTATTATCGGCAGGGAAAAGATGGAAGAATTTGTGAGAGCGGTATACGAAAAATACAAAACGGATATCGTAGATGTGGAGACCCTGGCCTCTGAAGCCAGGAAACTGGGAGAGGGGGAAATTCCCGATGACTTCTTTCAGGAATGGCTTTTTACGTCGGACCACCTCGATTACGGGATAGAAGACCTATCAACGGAAAAGCTGAAATCCGGCAGTTACTCCAGCGAGGTAACGGTAACGAAGTCCGGGTCCCTTAACGCGCCGGTAAAACTCCGGGCGACTCTTACTTCGGGCAAGGAGGTCGAAAAAACCGTATTTATTGATTCCGACAGGCAGACCGTCTCCTGGAAAACCAACTATAAGGTAAAGAAGGTCACAATAGACCCGGAAAGCCTGGTAATGGACACCAACCGGCTCAACAACCACTTCCCGAGAAAGGTAGAGATTTCTCTGGGGGAAAACAAACTGCCCCTGGATGCTTATTTCATTTTGGTCGGTCCGGGGACAATCTCGGGGAGAACCCCGAATAAATACGCCTGGTCCGTCGGTCCGGGCTCGGCTCAGGGAAGAGTTAACTTAAACAGGAACCTTTCCCTGTCCGGGGGAGTATCGCTGGAAGGTAACAGCCTGTCGGAGCTGAACTTTAGCGGCTGGGTCGAGTCCAGGTTTGACTTCTGGTCTAATCCCGAAACCGGGTCCTCCAGCCAGTACTGGTCTCAGAATAGGTCTCTTACCTTAAGGCTAAACCGAATTACAAGAAGCAAAGATCGGACGTACAACCTGGCAGAAATAGGAGCGAGCTTGTCTCAAAGCGTTACTGATAACTGGTCTCTGGGCTTTAATTCCAGCCTGAACCTGGAAGGGGACGCCAGGCTTTCCTTTTCGGCGCGGGAGACCGAAAGACTGCTTCCGAATATCTACCTGAATTTCTCCTCCAATTTGGGTTTCGGTCTCGGTGACCTGCCGCCTCTAATGAAATTCAAGCTAACCGAGTTAAAGAGCTTCGGAGAGTGGCGCACCGGCTCAACCGGCAATATGGGCTGGAAAAGTTACTCCTATCCCGGTAATTACAAGTTATACACGAAAGCCTCCCTGGATTTTCCGATTTCGAAGGACGAGAAACTCTTCATCGGAAATCTGGCCCTAATAACCCGGGTAAACCAGAGCCTATTTATCTCCGGGGGCTCTACCTGGAACACCCTAAAAGATATCAGCTTTAATAATTTCAAGTTCGAAGGCGGTGGGGAACTCTCCGTTAACGGAAAGACTCTCGGTGGGTTGTTACCCTTTGATTTAGCTGTTGGCTATGCTTATCATGGTCAGGATACAGGTAGACCATACTTCAATTTTTCCCTTGGTTTTTAGGAGGAGCAATGGAAATTTCCTATCGCTGGTTAGCTGATTTTCTTGATCTGGAGATATCGGAGCAGGCCGTCGAAGAACACGCCGAACTTCTAACGATGGCGGGAGCCGAGGTCGAGACCGTAAACTACGTCAATCCCCCTTCGGAGCTGATCGTGGGAGAGGTAACTGGCCTTTCCCTCCACCCTGACGACGATAACCTCTTTCTGGCGGAAGTGGATATCGGGGACGAAACGGTTCCCACGATTACCGCGGCCGGAAATCTTTACGAAGGGGCGCTGGTTCCCCTTATAACCGCCCCCGGTGAACTGCCGAGCGGGGACCGGATAGAGCCTCAGACCTTTAAAGGTGAAAAGTCGGAAGCTATGCTGTGTTCGAAGGAGGAACTGGGACTGGAAGAGAAGTCATCGGGTATCTGGATTCTGGATTCGACCGGGTTTTCCCCGGGCGACGACTTCCTCGACGAGCTCGAATTCGACGATTACGTCCTTGACTTCGAGATCACTTCAAATAGACCTGACCTGCTGAACTTCGAGGGTATAGCCAGGGAGTTGTCCGTACTTACGGGAAAAACTTTTTCCACTCCGGACCCTCAATTCGAACCGGACGGACCGGCCGAGGTTGAGGTTCGGATAAAGGACCCCGCCGATACTCCCAGGTATAGCGCGAGGACTCTTTCCGGCGTGGAAGTCACTTCCTCACCCCCAAGAATCCAGCACCGTCTTGCAAAAATCGGTCTGCGGCCCAAAAACAACGTTGTCGACGCGACGAACTACGCTATGATAGAGCTGGGCCATCCACTTCATCCGTTCGACCTGGATCGGATCAAGGGAAAGACAATCAAGATCAGGCGAGCAAAAGAAGGAGAAAAGTTAATCACTCTGGACGGAGAGGCGAGAAACCTCAGTCCCGAAAACCTCGTTATAGCAGACGAAACTGACCCAATTGCCCTGGCGGGGGTAATGGGAGGCCAGCTAACCGAGGTAACTTCGAGTACGAATCGGGTTTTACTCGAGGGAGCCTGCTTTGACAGGGCCAGAATTCGGCGATCGTCCGGGATTTTGGGACTTACCACGGACGCCTCGAAGAGGTTCGAAAAAGGGATGGATCCAGAAGGAACGGCACGAGCGCTCAACAGGGCTACGGAAATCCTTTCGAACCAGGGATCATTCGAAGACGGATCGGGGCTTGCTGATAATTATCCGGGGCCGCCCGAGCCGAAAGAAATCGTGCTGCGCAAGGATAGAGCTGAATCCCTGATAGGTATAGACCTGGAAACCGAGGAAATAGAACGGATATTAACCGGGCTAGGTATTCCCTCGTCCAGGGAAAGCGAGAATAAATTTTCGACAAATCCCCCCTTAAACAGAGTCGATCTGACGAGAGAAATCGACCTGATAGAAGAAATTGCCCGGATTCACGGGTACGACAAAATTCCTGAAACACCTCCGGAGTCCGGAAAGGTCAACTTGTACTCCTCCAAAGAAGAAAAAGTCACTAACAGAGCAAAAACGATTCTCACCGGATTGGGCTTTTACGAAGCCATCAGCCCCGGATTTTCCTCCGGGGACGAGCTGGGGGAGGGTGACCACGTGAAACTGAAAAATCCCATGGGGGACAAACGGGGTGCGCTCCGATCGGAAATCGCTTCCGGCCTGATTTCTCACGCCGAGCGCAACTTTCAGGAAGGTATTGACTCAATAAGGCTGTTCGAAGTTGGCAACGTCTTCAAACCTGGAGACGAAACCCCGGAAGAGACCAGCAAGCTTGGCCTGTTCCTCGGGGGAAGAAGGTACGAGGGAGTCGACCAGAAAGAGAGTTACGACTTCTGGGACCTTAAGGGGGCCCTGGAGGACTTTCTTGACTCCCTGGCAATCACCGGCTATCAGTTCTCCCCGGGCGGACCGAGCTACCTTCACCCTGGAAGGAAGACCCATCTCCTCCTGGCGGATGAACCACTAGGCTATGCGGGCGAGCTTCACCCGGATCTGGTCGAGGGGTACAACCTGCCGGAGAGAGTTTATCTTGCGGAATTAAATTTCGCCGAGATCGTCGAGTCAGCCGGGTTCGAAAATCGCTACGAAGAACTTCCAAAATTTCCTTCCTCCAAACGTGATCTCTCCCTGACCGTACCCGAGAAAATAAAAGAAAGCGAAATTCGGGGGGTTATAATGGATAGACCAAGAGTCGAGAAGGCCTACCTCTACGACATTTATCAGGGAGAACAAATTGAAGAAGGTAAGAGGAGCCTGACTTACGAAATCACGTTCAGGGATTCGGAAAAGACCCTGAGCGACGAAGAGGTCGACAAAATAGTAAACGAGATAAGACAGGAGCTGGACCGAAAGGGGATTACGCTGCGGGAGTAAACGCTTGCAAGAATTTACCACGGGTAGCCCGGAAGAGACTAAAGGGATCGGAAAGAAACTCGTCCGAAAGTACGGCCCAAACAGGGTATTTTGCCTGTTTGGCCCCCTCGCCGCCGGGAAAACAACGCTGGTAAAGGGCCTGGCGGAGGAACTCGGCGTGAAAAAAACTATCGTATCACCTTCCTACGTACTGCTCAGGGAATACGAGGGAGAATCCACTCTGTACCACCTGGACCTGTTCAGAATTCAGTCCGGCGAAGAATTCGTGGAGGCCGGGCTGGACGAGTACCTGCTTGAGCCGGAGGGGATCGTGGCGATAGAATGGGCCGACCGAATAGAGGATATACTGCCGGAGAACAGAGTTGACGTTGAGCTCGAACTGGTGGACGAAGGGAAGAGAATAATCAGAAGCCTTTTGGTAACTTGATTGAATCGGTTCACCCGAATATAATTTCGTTGCCAATCTGCCGAGGTGGCGGAACTGGCAGACGCGCATGGTTCAGGTCCATGTGGACATTTTTAAGTCCGTGCGGGTTCAAATCCCGCCCTCGGCACCAGGAATTTTCTTCTACCCACCCAGGACTATCCCTCCCAGGGGGTCTATTAATTAAAATATCGCTATCCTATAATTATTTTATCATAGGGGGAAGGAAAATATGACAAACCCAATCGTCTTGAAGAAAGGGGTAATTGTAACCGGACACCCCAGGAGCGGGACGTCACTTGCCTGCCAGCTTGTCGAAAGCAGCGGCGTTTCGTTTCCCAACGACTTCGAGGGTGACGAATACAACCAGGCAGGATACTACGAAATGGCCATAAGCAAAGAGGTTTCAAAGGAACTAATGAACGAGGCTATGACTGAAGAAAATACGAAAAAGATGAACCAGGTAATCGAGCGACTGAACGAGCAGGAGGGCTGGAGCGGGCTGAAACTGGTTAGAGTGCCGGCTCTGTTCTTCTACCGACACGTCGCCGAGGATCTAAAAATGGTGGGGATTTTTAGAAAACCGGCAAACGTAAAGGCGAGCCTTTTCAAACGAGGAATCGGGGAATTCCCGGTATCCTGGACGAAAAACGCAAATGCTTTGATAGCAGGTTACGAAAACATCGAGGAAAGCATTCTTATAAGCTACGAGTCACTTCTGGACAGGGAGCCTCATATAGAGGAAGGTTTTGAAAAAATCGGGCTCGACGTCGACGCTTCCCTGATTGATTCCGACCAACAAACTCAGCAAAACAGCCGGGTAATGGTAACTGAGGCTGAACGCAGCCTCTACGAACGGCTGAAAGAACTGGAGCGAGAAAGCTGCTCCAAAACGGGATCACGCTGGCACAAGTTTAAAACGTAACTCTAGTGGCATCTGGCCTGAAGGTTGGCTAGGGGGTCGGCGTTAACGAGGTTTATTCCAGCCGGGAAGAGACCCTGAGCCACTTCCTCGGTACGTAAAGTTCTCCCTCTTCGTCTTCAACCCCGTACTTTTCCAGTGCCGGAGCAACAGCATTCTTGAGGGCATCCTGCGCCTCTTCCACGGGATAACCGTGTAGCGCACCCAGCGCGTAGTTCTTGAATCCACTGATATACTCCCAGGCTTCCCGATACAGGGGTGCCGTTAATTCTTCAACCTCGTGTACGGTCAAACCGGCCCGGTTGACCAGCTTCTGGTAGTGCGATTTAGGCAAAAACTTGCTTGCCTCGGCCCTCTCCTTGCCTTTACTGCGCTCGACTCCCTTCTCCCGGAGTAACTTAACGGCCCGTTTAACCTTATACCTGTAAAATGACTTGGTTCCTTCCGGCCTAGCTCCCTCGTAAAAAGCGGTATTGAAGAAAAACCAGCCACCTTCCTCGAGATTCCGGACAATCCGGGATACCGCTTCCAGCTGATCTTCCTCCGAAAGGTTGTGAATGCCGTTACCCCAGAGAGCTACGCTTGCTTTGTCCTCCAGTATCTCCATCTCCTGAACGGGGGCGTGAATTGAACTGAGTGATTTGACTGCAGTACTCAGCCTTTGTCTGGCTTGCTCAAGTGCGCCCCCGGATTTATCGAGACAGATTACCTCCGGTTGCTCCCAATCGTCAGGAAGCTCCTCCACGAAGAGCTGGACCATCGTACCGATGCCAGTAGCTATATCCAGTAACCTCCCGACCTTCTCGACGCCGGCGTCAACTATAGAAGCGATCCAGCTAACTATTATCCTTCGGTTTACGTCTCTGTACTCTTTTGTGTCAGCAAATGGTTCGAAGTTGTACTCTTGGTCCCCCATAAAACACCCCAGTGGGCATTAATCCGTAAGAGTTTAAGTTACCTAACCCACCTCTATGGCATCAACGGGGCACTGTTCCATGCCTTCTTCGGCACAGTCCTGCAGGTCGTCAGGAACTTCTCCCGACCTCTCATCGTCCCCTCTGTGATCTTCTAACAGCCTTGAATTCCCGTCTTCGTCCGATTCGTAAACTTCTGGACAAGTATCGTAACAAATACCGCAAGCTATGCATGCTTCCTGGTCTATTTTGACTTCTACTGACATTACAAACCCTCCATAGAGTTGGTTTTATCAACAAAGTATAATTTAACCAAGGAAGTTTTCAAACTGGAACCCGGGGCTGGATAGACAGACTCAGCCCTTTCTCTATTAAATAAACGTGAGGCTAATTTTTGTGCTATGCCACCGTTTTATCTCTCAACTCCTCTGCCATCTTACCTGGCAACTGATTTAACCTTTAAAAAATAGTAGTAGACAAAATCCCGGCAGCCAGGTAAGATGGCAGAGGAGAGTTAAGGGATAAAAATTAAGTACGGCTCTGGTGAAAAAAACCGAGTCAAATAACTATACCGCTCAATTTAGCTGCTCGCAGTAACGAGTCCTGACCCTTTCGAAGAACTCGAGGTATTCCTCAGACCGGTAGTCGGGATAGGTCCACTGCAGGGCCCGGAAAGAACCGTCTTTGTACTGGAACGTAACTTCGGCGTAAATCCCGCTTCGAATGTATATCCTGTGGGAGTAGTTCTTCGTGGTAGCCAGGACCATCTTCGATTGACCGACGTAACCGGGATCGATATTTATTGGTCTGGGAAGGTCGACGTCCAGCTCTTCAGAAAATTCCTCTTCCGCCTCGTTTGTATTTAGCTTGATATCAGCAATATCTCCGGGATCGATCAACTCTTCAAATGATATAAATTTCCTTTTTATATCTTCCCCCATTTCTTCACTGTAGTAGTCCGTAAAATCGAAAGGTATAAGCTCGCTCTCGAGGTCAGCAGGACCGAATTCCGCCCGCAGTTCCTCTTCCACGCTGGAAAAAATTTCGGGCCTACTGGTCAACAGGCCCGTGAACAGCTTAACGGGTTTCGGCTCAGTCGGCTCACCCATCGTTTTTATCCACCTCTACCTCCGTGCCGGCTCATCCTCCGGTTCAACCTCGATCAAGCAAATCACTCAGAGATTCGTCCAGTACGGGATACTCGAATTCGAACCCCAGTTCTTCCAGCCTCGCAGGTCTAACCTTCTGACCTTCCAGAACGAGCTTAGAAGCCTCACCAAGCAACATCCGGAACGGGAACGCCGGTACCCTCAAATAAGATGGTCGGCCCATAACCTTCCCCAGTTCTTTCCCGAACTCAGCGTTTCGCTTTGGATCAGGAGCAGTCAGGTTGAACGGACCTTCCGCCTTCTCGTTTTCCAGCAAGAACCGAATAGCCCTCACTTCGTCGGCCATGTGGATCCAGGAATACCACTGCCTTCCGGTTCCCAGAGGACCTCCGAGAAAAAGTTTATACGGTAATTGCAACCGAGGTACAACTCCACCCTTGGAACTCAGTACGATTCCGGTCCTTATCACTGCCCGGCGGACTCCCATCTTCTCGACAGGGCGAGTTATGCCCTCCCACTTTCGAGCCGTTTCTCCGAGAAAATCTTCGCCCGGGGGATCAGACTCAGTAACTTCATTCTCACCCGTACCGTAGTACCCAATAGCCGACGCCTGGACAAGCACCCGCGGCTTGTCGTCCGCGGATTCTATCGCCTTTTTCACTGCTTCGCCTGCCTTCAACCGGCTATTAAGAATCCGACTCTTCTTACTCGGCGTCCACCTGTCGGGAATCAAGCCCTTACCCGCAATATTTTCTCCAGCAAGGTTTACGATGGCTTCGGATTCTTCGACCCAATTTCTCCACCCTTCAGCCGATTCCGCGTCCCATTGAACAAGTTCGGCGTCGCGGGGAACTTGTCTGCTCTCCGGGCTCCGGGAGAGGACAACGATCCGGTGGTCGTTTGCCGATAGTTCCTTAACTAGCTCTTTGCCGATCAGACCGGTTCCCCCGGTAACAATTACCTGCATCCAGATCCACTCCGAGTTGATTTTTCCAAAAGCTATTCCTCGAATCCGAATCCCGACTTTAGGTTCGCGCCACCGTCCACGTGGACGACTTCCCCGGTAACCATTCTCGACTTATCCGACAGCAACCAGGCACAGGTATCCGCCACGTACTTCTGTGAACCGCTGCTATCCCAGTCCAGCGGAGCCAGCTCGTCGTACTCACCCGCCATGGTAGAAAATCCCGGTATTCCTCTTGCAGATAAAGTTTTCATCGTTCCCGCGGATATCGAATTGGTCCTGATACCCTCGTCCCCGAGCTGCACGGCCAGCATTTTAGTAAAGTACTCCAGAGCGGCTTTGAAGAAATTCATCCAGCCGTAGGGGGGCCAGATACGCTCGGTGTCGAAGCTAAGCGAGACTATACTCCCTCCATCACTCAGTAAGGGATAGAACTCCTTAGCCAGAGTAACCAGGGAAAAGCTCGAAATCTCGAAACCAGTTAATATCTGATCGTTGTCGGACTTGAAAAAATCGGGGTCAATACAGTCACGGTCCGCGTAGGCAATGGAATGGACGAGACCGTCAAGCTCGCCCCACCTATCCTCGACCGAGTTCTTCGTCTCCTCGATAGTTTCCGGTTCGGTCACGTCCAGATCCCAAACCGGCGGGGGGTCGGAGAGCCTGCTTGCCGCTCTTTCGGTCCTCTCTGGGTCGGGAGAAGTCAGTACTACCTCCGCCCCCTGATCCAGAACCTCCTTCAAAATCCAGAAGGCCGCCGACCGTTTATTCCTAACACCGGTAATCAGTATTTTTTTACCTTCTAGCATTATATCCTCCCTGGGTTAAGGTTATATTTCCGTACCAGCTAGAAAACCTATTGTGCTAGCTCTCGGGATTCAACGAATTGTATGGTTTGAGTAAAGAACATACTAGTTAAAACCCCGTTTAGTCCTCATCTTCCCCCTGTCCCTTGTCCAGGATTTCAAGCGATGTTGATAACGACTTCGTTTAAGGACACAATTTATTCATTGCTCTTTCAGGGACTACTTCTAGTGCTTCGATACATTTATACAAAGACTCGGAGGAGATACCATGCAGAATTTTACCTTTCAAAACAGTACTAAAATAATATTCGGACGAGGAGTAGAAGAACAAATTGGGGAAGAAGTGGACAAGTTTGGCGACAAGATCCTGTTCCATTACGGCGGAGGAAGTATAAAGGAATACGGAATATACGATAAAGTGATGGACTCCCTAAAGGAAGAAGGCTTAGAGGTCGTGGAACTGGGCGGAGTTCAGCCCAACCCCAGGCTGAACCTGGTTAAAGAAGGGATCGATGTTTGCCGGCAGGAGGACGTAGATTTCATACTGGCGGTCGGCGGAGGCAGCGTAATAGATTCGGCAAAAGCCATTTCCATAGGAGTACCTTACGAAGGAGAAGTCTGGGATTTTTATTCCGAAGAGAAACAAATCCAGGAATCTTTGCCAGTGGGAGTAGTGCTGACGATACCGGCAGCGGGGAGTGAATCCAGCCCCGGTTCCGTAATTACGAAGGAAGAAGGGGGATATAAAAGGGACGCAATTGGCGAAGAACTCAGGCCGGAATTCGCGATACTGAATCCGGAGTTTACCTTTACCCTGCCTGAGTTCCAGACAGCCTCAGGAGCCGCGGACATCATGGCCCACGTAATGGAAAGGTACTTCACTCACGAACCCGAGGTCGGATTTACGGATAGGCTATGCGAAGCTACGTTAAGAACGATTATTAAGAACGCCCCGATCGCGCTCGAAGAACCGGAAAACTACGGGGCTCGAGCCCAGTTAACCTGGGCCAGCACGGTCGCTCACAACGATCTTCTGGGCACGGGACGGGAGGCGGATTGGGCCTCACACAATATAGAGCACGAACTAAGCGGGAAATACGACGTTACTCACGGAGCCGGACTGGCCATAATATTCCCGGCCTGGATGAAATACGTTTACGAAGAAGATCCAAAAAAGTTCGCTCAATTCACAGCCAGGGTCTGGAACGAGGAGACAAATTTCGATTCTCTAGAGAGGACCGCAAAAGAGGGCATTAAGAGACTGGAGACCTTCTTTGAAAGAATCGGGCTACCCACCAGGCTGGATGACCTGGAGGTCGAGGTAACCGAAGCGGATCTTGTAGAAATGGCGGATAAATGTACCGACAGTGGGCCGGTGGGTAACTTTGTGGAACTGGACAAGGAAGACGTACTGGCGATCTACAGGCTTGCTAATTAGGCACCCAGTATTCGACGTCCAAATTGGGGAAATTTACTAAAACTCAGTTCCTTTAACTCAGTTCTTTCACCACTATTCGGAAGCAAGGTGAAGGTCACAAGGAATCACCATATTTTTTAGTTCAAGCCTCCTGCCTCTTACCTGGCTGCCGGGATTACCTCTACTGGTAGAATTTTAAGGTTAAATCAGTTGCCAGGTAAGAGGCAGGAGTCATAGGAGGACAAAACAATGATGTACGGGGATAGTGAAAGAACTGAGTTTAATCAACAGCAGATTTATCGGTCCGGCCCGAATAACTGCTCTAGGGCAAAAAGGTATTGGCTACTAAGTAACCGACAGTAGAGACTATTGCCGACAGAACTCCGCCCCAGAGGAGGTCTACACCTGTAACCTTCAGGGACCAGTCGGCTAGAGTTGCGAGGTTAGTGAGATCATAAGTCGCGTAAGTAATTAGACCGAACAGAAAACCAAACCCCGTACTGCTAATTAACGAACCCTTATCAAGTGCCGGATTGACCACAAAAACCAGAATACCAACGACAAATAGGAGATAGAAAACCATAGCGGCAGCCCAGTTCGTCGATTCGGCCATCACCTCTCCCAGCTCCCGGCGATAAAAATTCTTCGCGACTACTCCGAGCCAGAAGAAGTCGACTGCCAGAAAAGTCCCCAGACAGATCAAGTAAAGGTAGATCTGGTTCAGTATATCCATTATTTTCTCCCCTCGGGAGCAAAACTTTCGAACGGCGCGGGCATTAAAGTCAATAGTTGAAAAGAATTCCTTTCTCCGTCAGTTCGCCGGAACTTTGTCCAGAGCTTCCAGAACTATTCGAACGATTATCAATCCCCATCCCAGAAGCAGGATCAACCAGATTATCTTCTGCGCGGCTTTTATAGCACCAAAGACAATCAAAGAAGCCGTCAGGACTCCGAGATAGCCGAGGGGTTTTTCCAGATCCGAAACGTTCACCCCCGCTACCATATCAACCAGCCTTACCAGCCCTTTGCCGATTATCTCCGCGGCGCTATCTATAAAAGTTAACAATTTATCCAGAACGCTGTCGGCAACCTCACCCTTAACGCCGTTAGATTGGCCGATAACAGGCGAAACAAAACCAAATAAGACAAATACTGCCAGAGTAAGACTTATTCCCGCTAACAGTTTCCTGCTATGAAACATATTAACCCCCATTCAAGTCATACTTCCTCCGCGGCGGGCGGTCATTCCTATTTTCCCTCCACTTAGGCCAAAGATCAAGAGGCAAAGACTTAAACGGCATCGACACAGTTTGCTATCAAGTAATTTATACTCCTCCTTGAACTAAAATACAAACTCTCCAGCACTCCAGCCATACCATCCAGTATCACCAGAAAATGAAAGAGAGGATATAGTTTGTTACCATAATTTAAGTTCTAAGACGATTCAGAATTCCGGGCTAAACTTCACTTTCAAATACGGGAGGCAAAATGGACAGAGAATCATCCCAAAAAGAAGTTTTGAACGAGTTAATCATGAGACGCAGGTCCAAAAGAGCAATATCAGAAGAGGAATTAACGGAAGCCGACCTGGAGAAACTGGCCAGAGCTGCTCACCTGGCCCCTTCTTGTTTCAACAACCAGCCGTGGCGATTTGTGCTGGTGGAAGAGTCGGCAAAGCTGGGCAGGATAAAAGAGTCATTGCCGGGAGGGAATTACTGGGCAAAGAAAGCCCCGTTGATAGTAGCAGTAGTTTCCCGACAGGACATGGATTGCGAGCTTTCCGGGGGCCGAATATATTACAAATTCGACTGCGGACTCGCGGTTGAGAACCTCCTGCTACAGGCGACAGAAATGGGACTGGTAGCGCATCCGATCGCCGGGTTTAACCCGGAAGTAACAAGGGAAGTACTGAATATCCCGGCCGAATTTGACTTAATAACTTTAGTTGTAATTGGAAAACCGGGTGATCCGGAGGAATTAAGTGACAAACACCGCGAAGTTGAACTCGGGGAAAGAAAGAGGCTGCCGCTGGAGGACGTGGTCTCAAAAAACGAATTCGATGACCTACGGGCCGGGTAGCGAATTGATATAGAGAGCGGTCCACAGAGGTAATCAAATAAATTGCCAACCCGCTCTAGAAAACCTAGTTCCCGTGGGGATAAAAAACTTTACTCAGTTCTTTCACTACCGTCGGAAGCAATGTGAAAGACAGGAGAAATCATTATATTTTTTAGTTCAAGCCTCCTGCCTATTACCTGGCTGCCGGGATTTCGTCTACTGGTAGGATTTTAAGGTTAAATCAGTTGCCAGGTAATAGGCAGGAGGCACAGGAGGACAAAACAATGATGTACGGGGATGGC
>JAGXKX010000108.1 GCA_018335015.1 Candidatus Bipolaricaulota bacterium | reverse complement strand
CGGTGAAAGGTCAGCAGGAAATTGGACCCCAGTACCAGCGAAAGCTGAAAGGTTTCCATCTCGCCGATCTCCCAGTCCTGGGCGGGGATTCTGGCCAGGATGTAGAGATAGTTCGGGAAAGTATCCACTGTCGGCCTGCTTTCCGTCGTCAGAACGTCCTCTACAGTTAGCGGGTGGAGGCCGAGTCGTTCTCCGACACGGTTGACCTCGGATTCGAAATCATTACCCTCGACGTCAATCCAGAACGAAACCCCCTTTTGATTTACCTGGCTTTCGAAGCTCTCGAGGTTTTCATCAACTTGAATACCGGGCTCTGGCTCGTTGGGGTAGAAAAGATAACCTTTCATTCTTGCTCTGGCGCTTCATTAAGTGGAGCATCACCATTTCCCTGAGGGTAAACGTAGACGTCCCGCTGAGGAAAGGGAATCCCGATTCCGGCTTCATTGAGTTTTTTGTCTATCTTTCTCCTTACGTTGTCCCTGACGGTTATCCTGTTTTTCGGGGTGGAAATCCAGACCCTGAGTTCGAAATTGAGTGCCGAATCGGCGTGTTCCTTGAAGAAAACCTGTGGTTCGGGCGTATCGAGAATCTTTTCCTCTTCGTCCGCTATTTCTAACAGGATTTCCTCGACTTCTTCGATATCGGATCCGTAGTCGACACCGATTGGGATTCTCAACCGTAGGGTCGTATCTCCGGCGTAGGACCAGTTTGTTACCTGTTTACTTACCAGGTCGGAGTTCGGAACTATGATTGATTCGTTGTCGAAGGTATTGACCACTGCGACTCTGAATCTAATTTCCTCGACCCTGCCGGTTATGCCTTCGACTTCAACTATATCACCGACCTGAATCGGCCTTTCCAGAAGCAGAATGAGGCCAGAAGCGAAGTTAGAGAATATATTTTGCAGCCCAAATCCTATACCTACACCGAACAGACCACCGAAGACGGCGAGGATTGAAAGGTCGAATCCGATCATCTGGAGCCCGATCAGGAACCCAATGGTGACCGTCACGTACCTTACCAGGCGGGAGAGAGTATATTGAGCTCCTTTCTCTATTTCGGTCTTGGAATATACGTTGCGCTTTAGGAATCTGGTGAACAGGCGGGCGAAGAATACGGAGAGGATGATGACGACCACGAAGTATAGAAACGACATTACCGATACGCCCTGACCGCTGACCGTGAAAATTGATTTCTGCAGGAGGCCCCAGACCGAAGCAAGGGCTTCAGAAGAGTTCATGTATTCACCCCTTCTCGTATTTCTCGAATCTGCCGAACGTACGAGTTCAGGTAAAAACGATCATGTATCCTGTCTCTACCGCAGCGGGGCGGATTGAGTCAGATTTGGATCAATCAGTCGGGTTAGGTCTGTCCAGGTGTCTCGGTCTCCGTCTGCCTGGCCTTTCCTAATCCAGGTCTCGCGACAGTGACTACTTCGTGGCCCAATCCTTTAGCATCGAGAACCGACTCCATTTCCTCCAGGAACGGAGTTATCAGGCTCTCGGTTCCGCTTAGTTCTATCTCGAAGTCCGGCTGTTCTCTCGCTATTACCTTGAAAGTGGACTTTCTCGAGAGGTAACCACTTTTGCCTTCCAATTCTTTACCTTCTTCGTCCAGTTTTTGAATGTTGGCTTCGTAAATCCACCTTCCGCCGGCCTTGTAAGCCTGATCCCGATCGAGCTTGTCCGCCTTGACGGGATTGTTCTTATTGTACTTTTCGATGGCTTCGTTGATTACCTCGTAAAAGTCCTCTAGAAAGTTGTCCATGCTTTTGTAATTCTTTTCCAGCTTACACAAAAATCGGACTATACTATCTTTGGCTTCTTCCTTTTCTTCTGTTCCCGAGGAGAACCAATCCGAAATCCCCATTTGAAATCACCTCTAATAAGAATAACCAGAAGTTTCCACAAGTTAAAAGTAGCCAGCTTTACCGAAGAAAAAGATAAATCCTTCCGTTAATCTCTTAAGACTCCTTCCCCCCACTACTTCCGGGAAGCTCATCTTAATTAGTTTATAACCCGAGGGGTTTAATATCAATTTACCGGCTGGAATTCAATCGAGGTTACCAAGCCTTCCGCTCAAGGGTCGGGATTTACAACATTCAGAGCTCGAACGTTCCCAGTAAGAGTAAAGGCTCGTATTTTATCTTTTTGTAGCGGAACTCTTTAGAGTTCCACAGATTGGACAGTTAGGAGCTGGATGATCAAACCTCTTGCTGGCCCACGTCTTGACTACTTTATAACACGACAGAAACTTTTTTTACATGTTTTTGCCATTTTTTACGATAATCATGTCTAAAATATGTCTGTTAAGGTATAATAAATAATAGAAGCAATTGGTAAGAATGATAAAAAGGAACAAAGGTCTTTGACAAGCCGGGATGAAAGCAACTGACAAAATCAACAAAGGCGACATTGGGTCGCCAAATCTTAACTAAACTCAACCTAAGTCACTCATGGGAGCATCTATAAATGGCTAACCGGAGGCAACTCCGGGGCGCAAAGCTACGGCCTCTAAGAGTTTTTCACGAAAAGGCAAACCTAGGGCAACCTGGGGGCGCAAAACCACGGGTCCAACTAAGTTGTCGAGTTCTTTTAGTTTATTGGGTTTGTCGGGTTCAAAAACGTGAATAATTAGCCGAACCCGGCAAATTTAGTAACTCGATGAACCCGATAACCCTATAAACTCGATAAACTAAATTTGGATAGCCGGGTTGCCGTGGCTCTTAGTGGTGGACGAGCTGCTGGATGCTCTACATCACTAGGAGGTGCTTTCCATGAGAAAATTATCTTTACTTAATACGATGTTGGTAGTTGGTCTTATGGTCGTTTTAGTTGGCAGTGTAGGTTTTGCAGCGTCAGATGGCGGTAGCGATGACTTCACGTTGACACGTGGAGCTACGGCAATTTCCCTTGACGTTACCAGCGGTGCTAGCGATATCTCGGACTTTGACCCCACCACTACCACTGACCTGGGAAGCGCTACGTTAGAGGTCACGAGCAACATTTCAGGCAATACCAGTTGGACACTGAGTGTCAGTGATATATCCCTTACCAGTTCACCCGATGGGGCGGATGATAGCCAAATAACAGGTGCTATAAGCGCTTCCGCCGACTCGGCTTCTGGGGTAGGTAGCATCGATAGTTCTACAGGTAACCCTACTGGTGTAAATGGCCAAACTACCGTGGGCTACAGCTACAGTTTTGCAACTTTTAGCGATAGCGAGGCAGCACAGTATATGCCTAACGGAGACTACGTAGTAGAGATTAGCTACACTGTTTCCACCTAAAATGCCAAATTGGCCAACGTAGACCGAAATTAAGGAGGGCGTTATATGCCCTCCTTTTTTATTTCAGTTGCCTTAATCCCCGGTTAATTGTGCCAGATGGAACCAGCATTTGGTCTTTTTTCAATTCATAAGGGAGAAATTTCATGAACAATTCCGGCGACAAGAGCTCTTCGAGTTCTGAAGATGCCGGACTCCTATCCCTTGCTTTCGACTGCAGCGAAATGGTCAATCAGTTGAGTAGAGGGCTCAAGCTGGAGTTCCAGGGCGACCACCAATCGGCCATGAAAGAACTCGACCTCGTAAGGAATGGGATCGATTCCTGGCTCGATAAGCTGGACGACGTGGAGTCCAGGGAGCTGGACAAGGAGCAGATTGTCGGGAATTTAAAGGAAGCCAAACACGCGGTTAACCTGGATTCAGAGGATTGATTGAAGCTTGGGCATAGTTGTATAGTTGTAACCTGGTCGCGATTTTATTATCTATTTCCCTCCTATCTCGTGTAATTTATCTTCAAACCAAATTCTTTCACCACTATATGAAAGCCAGGCGAATATATTAATCTTGGCCAAATTGTGAAATCAATAACAATCCGATAGCCGGGGCTTTTAAGCCCCGGTGTTCACGAGGGTTGAAGTGTTTGGTTCTTGACTTTGGTAGAAGCTACGTAGAATGAACCTGAGAAGACAACTTTACATTTTGACCGATCATCACGGCAGGCTTAGAAAAGCCTGCCTATCGAAGATATGAGTATATCAAATCCAAATTAAGCTTCACGATTATACCAATCACAACACCAGATCTCGAAAGAACCGGTTATCGAGGTATTGAAATAGCTGATGGAGAAATAAGCTTATTATTGAAAGATTAAGACCGCACTGAGGCGGAATAGATATTTTTAAGGGAAGTCAACAAAACCTGCTCGTTGAGTTTTAAGCGGAGGAAATGTTGAAGACTAATTTTTCTTCGTAATTCCCGGGTTCGTAGTTTTCGTCGTATTTTACTCTGTGATCTACGGAAAACTCGTGCTTGCCGGGTTCGCCGTCTGCTATGGTAACTGGATTTGTACTTACCTGTTTGAATTCTCCCTGGCCGCGAACGTACATCCTGTAGCCATCTTTCCCCATACCGAGTGAAGAGTTATTGGCCCTTACGTTAAGTTCGAAATCGACGTTACTGGTCGCTACGAGTGTAATCACGTCTTCTCTCGTAATGGTGTGGCCATTTTTAAGATCTTTGTCGCTAGGGGTAGGAATATGGAAGGTGCTTTCTACAGTATTCGAGTTTCCGGAGCCAGGGTTTGATTTTATTTTGAGGGATTGCTTGGCGTTAACTGAAAAGTTTACTGTCACGGTAGCGGAATCGCTGGCGGCAAAACCGAGCGTC
>JAGXKX010000107.1 GCA_018335015.1 Candidatus Bipolaricaulota bacterium | reverse complement strand
TTCCTCCTTCTCTCTTCTGCAAGAATATCAGACATATTCAAAGGAAAAAATAACAGGAAAAAATGCTATTGTCAAGGAAATCATAAAATTACATACATAGCGGATAAGTTGAACTAATTCTCGACCTTCCAAAAAATGACTCCCTCAAAACAGGGTCGCCGGAGGGAATACTAATTCACCCGAGTCAAAATTTTGCATAATCTACCGGGGTAATCCGTAATAATCCCGTCGATATAAGGGTTGGCAAGTAGCTCTTTCATTTCTTCTCCACCATTAACGGTCCACACGTTCACCCTGAACTGGGAACTCGCCTCTTTTACCTCCCTGATGATACGGTCCCCCTTTTCGGTCCCCAGAAGAGTAGCACATAAATTGTAGATTTTTACCTTATTTCGCTTTAAGTACTCAACTGGTCGTGGAACAGGTTCCTCAATTATTAAAGCGCCGGTGACGTTTGAATTAAAATTATGTAACTCTCGAATCATCCCGTGATCGAAAGAAGAAACAACCACGTCATCCTCCATACCCAGCCCTACAACCAGATCTACCAGCTGCCGCAATACTTTCGGGGAGAGTTTCTCCGGCCCGTCCTGGGGTTTGAGCTCAATATTTGCCCGCCAGCCCAGCTCTCTCGTGAGATCGAGGGCTTGGCGAAGAGATGGCACCTTGGCCCCTCGATAGGTTCTCAAATCTCCCGTAGAAACTCTTCCCCGGTTAATTTCACCGAATGGATCCTCCCTTTCGAACCAGCTACCTGCGTCGAGCCTTTCGATTTCCGAGTATTCAAAGCTATCAACCCTGTAACTTTCGCTATCGGGAAATATCTTCTCTGCGTTCGTAGTCTTGTGAAGGGTCTCATCGTGAATAACAACAAACTTCTCGTCCGCGGCAAGCCGAACGTCAAATTCCCAGGCGTCAGCACCGGCTTCGTAAGCTTTACGTCCGGCAATCAGGGTGTTTTCCGGTGCCAGGCTCCTGGCACCGCGGTGGGCTATATTTAACAATTTTTCAATTCTATTTTTCCTCATCTCTACCTCTAAAAGTTATAGTTTTATTCCAGAACCGGAATATTCCAAAATCATTATAAGCCAGAGTTATTCGAGAGAAAACTTCTTTTTCCCTCACTGATAAGCGGGGAGTACGGCAGGGGAATTCGAGCTCAAATAATAAACTATAGGGATAAGCAACAAAAAAATTGTGAAAAAGGGGGAATAAGAACGTTTACAGGCAATCATGTCCCCTTGAAGGTTTTACACAATTATACTAACCTTATATAAGTAATTAAACTATATATTTATATGCATAATAAATCTTCCTGTCGTCAATTAATCTGGAGGAAAGCATGTCCTTTTTCAGTTTTAAGAAAATCAAAAAACTCAGACACTCTTTTGCCGGTTACCTTACGGAAACTTCACCATTCGACCAGTTATCCCGGCACGCCGAAAAGGTCCAGGCAACTGTAGAAGCTCTGGTAGGAGAATTACACGGATACACCCAGGGAAATGAAATACTGGGTGAAGCAGTTTCAAACCTAGAATTCGAAGCAGATCAGGAAAAACAAGAAATTCGGAGGGAACTTCCGCGGAGCGATCTTTTGATGCCCGTAGCCAGATCGGACCTTCTTTCTTTACTCTGGCATCAGGACGAAATAGCCGACAACTCCCAGGACGTAGCCGAGCTTCTCCCTCTGTTAGATATCGGGGACAAATTACCTGACGAATACAAGGATTCTCTGAATAGCCTGGCCGGTATCCTTGAAAAGTCAGCAAAAGAATATAGCGAACTTGTCACGAAAGCCGGAGCGGTAATAAAAGGGACCAGCGGCGGTCAGGAAAAGCTGGACGAAGTCTGGGGAGCTATTGAAGAGATAAACAACCTGGAACACAGCGGGGACAAAACAACGAGAAAAGCGATAAAATCAATCTACAAAACAGAAAATATGGAGGGAATAGAAAAGTACCACCTAATCCAGATTGCCCTCAAGGCCAATAATATCCTGGACCATGTCGAAAACGCGGCCAACTTCATCCGGATTATGACCAACAGATAACGCCCTCATCGAACCCTTACCGGAAGAAAATTTTGACAGCCTTAAGAAAAATTCCAGGAGAAATACCCTAAGCTTTAAATCCCAACAAGGACTTTAGTTTCCCAATGTCGTCCAGGACGAAGTCTGGGTTAATTTCGCTATTTTCAACAACGTCTTCACTCGTTACGCCAGTAAGAACCAGTGCCGCCGTAATACCATTTTCAAGGGCCATTTTTATATCCGTCTCAAGCCTGTCTCCAACGAGCAAACACCTTTCCTTACCCACCCCGAGTATCTCAAGCGCAGACTGGAGCATATAATTAGAGGGCTTGCCGGCCACCATTTCCACGTCCTTACCGGTCACGCCCTCGATCGCCCCGATCATTCCCGCCGCATCTGGTAATTCACCCCCTTTTACCGGACAGGTACGATCGGAATTCGTCGCTATAAATCGGGCCCCGTTTTTTATTGCTTCGTAAGCTATCTTCAACTTGTCGTAATGAAAATCCCTGTCAAAGCTCGCAACTACGTAATTTATCTCCGCGGGATCGGATGATATTCTAACTCCATGACTTTCAAGTTCCTCGATTAGTGGCTGTTCACCTACTACATAGGCGGAAGCCTCCGGTTCGTTATTAGCCAGGAACCTGGCCGTAACCAGCGAAGAATTTACGATCTGTCCTTCATCAACCGGTATTCCCAGCCGAGAAAGTTTCTCGGCGTAAGCGTTCCTTCTCTGCAAAGCTTTATTGGAAAGGAAAACTATCCTTTTTTCTCTACTCCGCAACTCTTCTATTACATCCGCTGCGCCGGGTAGAAGTTCATTGCTCAGGAAAACTGTTCCGTCCAGATCGAATATAAACCCGTCAAAATCTTCTAGCATATAATTCGGCTCGATGTCCTTCCTCCGTCAGGAACTTTGGTCTTAATTAGCCGACTCCAATTCAAATAAATTCATAATTTCCGCTACTCCACTCCAGGCAAAAGTTTACTTGCCGGTCCTCATCACAAACCCCTCGATAAACGTCTTCTGGAGGAATAAAAGAACCACAAGTGGAGGTAACAGAACTATAATTGCTCCGGCCATAATGATATTCCACTTATTGATTGATCCCGTGGTCATCAGCATCTTAATTCCTATCTGAGAAACTCTCATAGATTCCGACTCCGTTACCACCAGGGGCCAGAGGTATCTATTCCACATGTAAACAAATTCCACCAGAAAGAGCGCTCCAATATTGTTCCAGGACAGGGGGATTAAAATGTCTTTCAAAAACTTCATCGGCCTGCAACCGTCCACCCGAGCGGCATCAACCAGATCCTCCGGAACGGACATGAAGAACTGCCGGAAGAGAAACGTACCCGTAGCAGTAGCAAAATACGGAACGGTCAGGGCATAGTACGAATCCACCCAGCCAAAGTCCTTCATTAATTGAAAAGTGGGAACGATCTTAACCGGCACGGGCAGCAACTGCGTAAGAAACGTCGCCCCAAACGCGAGGTATTTCCATTTAAAGTCAAAAAATACTATAGCAAACGCCGCAAGCATGGCGAGGGTGATCTTTATTATGCTCGTGGAAACCGCCACGATACCTGAGTTTAACATCAATCGCCCCAAATTTACGGTATTCCAGGCCTGCGAATAGGTGCTCAGAGCGCTGTTTCCAGGCATCAGATCAGGGGGATAGCGAAACGTTCCCT
Source organism: Candidatus Bipolaricaulota bacterium (assembly GCA_018335015.1). Classification (GTDB taxonomy): domain Bacteria; phylum Bipolaricaulota; class Bipolaricaulia; order M55B111; family M55B111; genus JAGXLP01. The sequence continues at coordinate 976 of JAGXKX010000107.1, read as the reverse complement.
GAAGGCTACGAGTGCTCATTATAACCGCGTAGATAACCGGGAAACAGACTATAATGACCGCGGCAGTAATGGTTAGGTAAAGAGCAACTCGTTTGAACAGTTTCCATTTAGCTCGGCTAACTCCCATAGAAGACCCCCCTCTGAGCGTAGCGGAATTGGAGATAGGTAAACCCAACTATAAAGATAAATAGCAGGACCGACTGAGCGTTTGCGGATCCACCGTCAAAAAAAACAAATGCGTCCTTATACAGTTTATAGGTCAATATTTCCGTGGATTTTCCCGGCCCGCCCTGGGTTGCTACGTCAACCAGCCCAAAGGTTCGGAAGAACGCGTAAAGGTAATTCATGATCAGCAGGAAGAATATTGTCGGAGAAATGAGAGGGATGGATATCTTCCAGAAACGCTGAAACGAACTCGCTCCATCGACTTCGGCGGATTCGAGTACCTGTTCTGGGACGTTCTGTAACCCGGCCAGGAAGAAAACCACGTTGTAACCAATATTCTTCCAGGCGGCAGCTATCGTAATTATAATAAAAGCCAGGGTTCCGTCCGTGCGCCAGTTTAACTCCAGCCCGAATATCACCTCTGCAAGATACGTAAACAGCCCGGAAGAAGGGTCAAACAATAATGCCCACAGAACACCCGCAATTACCGGCGACAGAGCGTAGGGCCAGATTACCGCGGTTCGGAAGAACATTCGCCCCTTGATTTTCTGGTTGAGCAATACCGCAAGACCCAGCGAAAAAGCCATTCCCCCCAGGGTAGCAAAAGTGGCGAACATAAAGGTCCTGCCCAGAGTCCAGAGGTAATCCGGGGACGTAAATAGTTCAACGTAATTCGCCAGCCCCACGAACCTGGTGTTTACTCCCCATACCCCTCCTCTTATCAAACTCCCCCAGATTGCCTGAATAAAGGGGTAAACGAGGAATATTATAATGATAATAATCGAAGGTGCCACGAGGAGATAGGGCAATA
>JAGXKX010000031.1 GCA_018335015.1 Candidatus Bipolaricaulota bacterium | reverse complement strand
ACGGTCAGATTTGCTGTTATTTATAACCTTTCCAGCTTCTGGGTCTTTTTTTTAGTTGCTCGTGAGAATATCGGAAAAACTCTTCCCCTTCTTCTGCTCCTAGCGCATTCTTCATCTTTTGTTTAACGGTTGGTGGCATAATAAAAGTCGAACACCTATGGACTTGTCTGTTCGGTAAAAATGAGAAAAACTTTGACCAAAAAGAAGAAGGGAGATCCGATTACAGTGAAAAAAGGGAATCGTTCCAAAAGAGAAAACGGGTCAATTACCTGTACTTCGAAAAAGACTACTCCAAACGGGAGATTTCCCGGATGGAGGAGGTAAGTACCGACTTCGTAGTCAAGTGGACGCAATCGCCCGATCAAGACCTCCAGGTAGACAACAGAGGCTGGCCGAAGGGTAAATTAAGGAAGTGGAACGGGAAAATGAGAGAACGAATCAAACGGATCCGAGAAGAACTGGAGGACGATCCCGAACAGTTCTACATCGGACCTACGGCAGTACAGATAGAGTACCACCGACGTTACCCTGAAGAGGACCTGCCTCCGGTAAGGACGATCGGGAAGATCCTCTCCGATCTGGACATGACCAACGAGCAACAAAAGGGCAAGAATAAGGGAGCTGCCGAGTACCTCAGGTACCCGGAAGAGACCATATACGAGAAAATTGGAAATAGGGTCCTGGAAGCAGACTTTGTAGGAGAAAAGTACATTACCGGCCGGACAGAACCGATAAACTTCATCGGCTACTCCTTCAAACAAGAACCTAGGTTACGCCACTTCAAAAGAGTCAAAGGCGAGACCACCGACGAATTCATCAATAAAACAGAGAAGTTTTTCTCTCGCTTTGAAAAGCCAGATGTAGTCAAGGTAGACAATGCAATGGCCATGATCGGAGGTGGGAGAGGTAAACGCGCCCTGTCTAGAACCATGATCTTCCTCCTAGACTACCAGGTATATCCCGTATACTCAGTACCGAGGAAGCCGTTTACCCAGGCCTCCATAGAAGGAAATAATTCCGTATTTGCCCGTAAGTTCTGGAACAGGTTTGAGTTCGGATCCGTCGAGGAGATCGACCGGAGACTGGAATCCTTTAACGAATCGAGCAGGAAGTATACCCAGTACCAACCTCCGGACTCAAGCCCAATAAACGGTGACGCCTTTGAACCCAAAGTCTACTTCACCAGACAGGTGCAGCAATCGGATAACGGGGGCAAAGGAGAAGTGGGTATCCTGAACGAGGTAATTGAGCTTCCCACTGATTATGTAAAGTACTTCGTTCTAGGTGAGTGGCGGCTCAAAGAAGAAAAGTTGTTGGTCCGGTTCGAGAAGGAAGAGGAAGGTTCTACCGTAATTAAATCAGTCGATTTCCCCATAAACGAGAGGTCGAAAGAAAGATGTCCAGATTTATTGAATGGCTGAGGAAGTGTTCGACTTTCATCTTGCATCCAGCCTTTAAGCTCTAAAATATCTCCGATACGTAGAGCCGTATTTAGCCCGATGGTCACCCAGAGAAGGTCTCGGTACTTACCGTCCCCTTTGAGGATCGACTTGATCGTTTTTACTTTGTCTTTGTCCCTTATCGGCTCGACTTTCTCCACTCTTATACCCCCTAAATTTATTTACTTACGGTTAATATAACTCATTTAGTAAAAGACCGCAAGTTCGGCCAACTGATGGAAAGCTGTCAAGGACTGGAAGAGGGAGGATAGGTTTACTAAATGGTATTGTGTAAAGGTCGGGTTTCGGGTTCGAATTTAATGCATCTCAGGGGTGGTGGTAGAGCAGTAGATTCGGTGGAATGGAGAGAAGTTGTGGTGGGGGTAGCTTAATTTTAAGGGTCTTGTCGAGAACTTTAGCAAAACTTTCCCTGAGAAACGGGTAAAATTCATGCCGGTTCTCTCATCAATATCTGGATGATCTTACCCACTTGCTCGTCAAAATCCAATTTCCGGTAATTGTACCGAAACTCCATCTCCTTCAAGTAATATTTCCAGTTCTTCTTTCTGATTCCTTTGTAAGTGTGCATGTTCGTCTTAGATAGTCCCCAGAAGCTCTATTCCGTTTATATCTACTTCTCCTGATACGTGTACTCCTCTTTACCGTGAGAAACTCGACTGTGGAGATATCCGAGCCCAGCTAGTCTATTGTAGCCTGTCCAGGTATCGGAAAATATCTCGCTTTCTTCTTCAACGATTTCTTCAATTATCGGCTCCAGTGTATCCGGTCTTAAGTCATCAATAAGTTCCAGATAGTCTTGTTCATCGTCCCGTTTGTATATGGCAAAGACCGGTTGTTTTCTGTCCTTTGCTCCTCGTCTTCTTTTTGCTTTGCCCTCCTCTCGGAGGCGTTTCCTTACGTGGTTTCTCAAGGTTTTCACTCGCTGCCGTAAAGTGCTTCGTCCATCTCGTAGACTCCCTTGTTGTAATGTTTCAACTAGGCCGGGAGTAATCAAGCAGTTCTTCTCTTAATCGTTTGGTATGAACGAAGAACTTTTTGATGTCTTTTCGTTCCCAGTAGTTTGTGGGCTTTGTGTGCCGAATGGCCGATAACAAAGCACCATATCACCTCGTACCAGAACCGAAGATCAGGTTTCGTATTTTCGAGATAAATATGACTGGTCAGAGAAAAGGTCCTCCAGCAGTCCCTGCATCTGAACTTTGTTTTTTCGTCGTTGATGTAGTATACATTTACCGAGTTACAGAAATCGCAACGATTTCTGTCGTATTTAGCTCTGAGAAACTTGAGCCTGATTTTCTCAGTGGTTAAATCGGATTAATATATTGTCTTGTAGGGTGTATCACAGTATACACCTCGTTAGTGTTCCCTACAAGACCCATTTTAAAAATGAATATACTTTGCCTGTCTCCCGACGGAATACCGGATAGCATAAATAAGTGCCTGGACAAGATAGATATTTCTGAAGGGATTGATATTACCGTAAAAGATTCCGTCTCCTCTTTCTTTGACGAAATTGACGGCCAGACTTATGGGCTGGTTCTAATCGATCAATCAATTGGAGACGATTTATTTGGAATAATTGAAGAGGTACGGAATAGCTTTCCAAGCCTTTTCATCGTTGCCTTACTCGACAGTAGCGATGAAAAGACCATCTCCCAGTGTTACAAGAAGGGGGCAACTGACTACCTTATCAAGGGTGGACTGGAAACCATCCGGCTAAAGGAGATCATTCTTTCCTCCGCCCAGGGCTACGAGGATGGAGCTAGAGCCCACAGTCTAGACATTTCTTCAATCAGGCTTCTCGAAGAACTGGCGAAAGGTAAACTTGAAGGGATAGAACCAACTATAGACCATTCGGAGGGTGCCACGGAAATACGCTACCCGGAAGCAGAAGAGATACTGGACCTGGAACCGGAAGCCGTTAAGGAAAAACTAGAAAACTTCGTCGAGCGCCACCTGCTGAAGAAAAAATTCTTGATGCCTGTATTTCTCTGTCCCGACTGTGAGCTCGAAACCAGGTTCACCCCTTACTGCCCTTACTGTCAGTCCATGCACCTGGAGAAAAGGGGTGCCATTGAACATCTATCCTGTGGTTACATCGGTTTAGAGTCCGAATTCGATAAAGTGAACCAGCTAGTATGCCCAGAATGCAACGACCAGCTGGAAGCACTTGGCGTCGATTACTCCAAACCAGGGAGCCACTTCATCTGCAAGGACTGTGGAGAAACATTCGATAAACCCGAGGAAGGCATGTTCTGTCAGGAGTGCGGGAAAATACATGACCTTTCTGAAACACGAAAGAAAGAGATATACAAGTACCAGCTAAACGAAGATATGCAACAATGGATAAGAGAGAAGCTCCTTCCGCTTCAGCAGTTCGAAAAGTATTTCGAAAACAAAGGCTACAAGGTTCGTGACAAATATACCGCCGATAAAAATCCAGCCGCTGCAAAAGGGATAGACATTTTGGCCCGTAACGAAGAAACGGGCGAAACAATAGCCGTCCTGATATCGGAAAATACTGATGTCAACGAGATAAGTAAAGCCTACATCATAGGAGAAAAAGTCGATGCCAAACCAATCTTAATATCCCTTTCCAATTATAACGGAGAGATAGAAAATCTGGCGGGTAACCTGGGAATAGAGATTATCTCCAAACCGGAAATAAGAAACGAACTGGATATCAGCACCAGTAATAACGGGGAAGAGTGAATATTGCCCACGAAAGTAACGCTCCTCACAGTTCTCACGATATTTGCTTTAATTGGAGTCCTCCTCTATATTATGCCCTTCAACCTTTTCCTCGTCTCTCTGGGCATTAGTACATCAATGGGGTTGTACCTTCTATTCTTTACCTACTTCGTCAAACCTTCGAGGGAAGCAAGCTCGTACCCCCACCCCTCCCTTTTCTTCGTAATCTCGTTTTCTCTGCCTGTAATTTTTATCGTAATTACAGCGATACTTGGGACCTTCACGATAATAACGACCATTCTCCTCTCTTCTCTGACCCTAGTAATATTTTATTACACCTTCATGCTTCCACTTGCCGTATTCCATAAGAAGACAAAAGATGAAATGGAGGCCACCGAACCACTTCCCAAGATAAGCATAATCGTACCGGCCCACAATGAAGAAGGTTATATCGGAAAATGTATAGAATCCGTCCTCGAGAATGACTACCCAGCGGATAAACGAGAGGTAATAGTTGTAGATGACGGAAGCTCTGACGGCACCTACGAAGAGGCGAGAACTTACGAAAGCCGGAACATAAAGGTTTTTCACAAGAAGCAGGGCGGGAAGTACTCAGCCCTAAATTATGCTTACAACTTCATAAGCGGGGAGATCGTGATAACCATCGATGCCGACAGCCTCCTCGGTAGGACCTCGCTAAGAAGAGTCGTGGGAATATTTCAGAATAACGATGAAGTGGCCGCCGTAGCCGGTAATATAAAACTGACGAACAAGGGGAAGTTCATAACTAACTGTCAGAGCCTTGAATACAGTCTGGGTATAAATATTTTTCGGAGAGCCATGGCGTTTTTCGGGTCCGTGGTGGTCGTTCCGGGAGCACTCGGGGCTTTTCGCAGAGAAGTAATAGAAAGTACCGGGTTCTTCGACCCCGATACGCTAACCGAGGACTTCGATATGACAGTCAAAACTCTGAAACTAAAGAGCGTAGTTCAGTCAAGCGGAAAGGCCATCTCATTTACTGAAGCCCCGGAAACATGGTACGACCTCTACAAACAGAGGTTGAGGTGGAACCGGGGTAGCTTCATGACCCTGTTCAAACACAGAGATGCCCTCTCAAACACGAGGTTCGGCTTTCTTCACAAGCTGGGATTTCCCCTCGTACTATTTTCGAAGTTCTTCGGTCCCCTTGCCCGTTTCGCGATAATAATATCGATTATCGCATCTCTGGCCTTTGGTCCAGCCCTCGAGACGCTAATTATTATCGCGGTTTTTCTGTTAATCCAGAGCTTAATATCCCTCATTGCACTTAAAATAGATGATGGTGATGTGAATCTCGTCCTTTATTCACCATTTCTCATAATGGGCTATAGAACCTTTATCGATATTGTAACTATCAAAAGCCTGTTCGACGTACTATTTAGTGAGGCCTTGGAATGGACAAGCCCGAAAAGAGTCGAACAATGAAGTCGCAACAACCTAAGAGTATCGTGGACTCCCGATCTCACTTTTGTAAAAACCACATGCCAGTTCAAAAAGAGACGTAAATACAGATTTTTAACATTTGCTACAAAAAGTCAAAGTCCTATAAAATCAATGTAACTTCAGACAAGTTGACCTCCCGGACCGGTCTCACGTTTCTCGTTCACTACCTGGAATCAAATGGCATCTATAGTTTACTGGAACGCTATTTTAGTCCGGTCAGAAATCGGTCAAAGGTATAAATGTAGCTGAAGCTTTCAAATAACTGATCTGTTTTTTCTCGGTGGAACCGAATTTCACCTCACCTACTTAACGAACTGGCAAAGGGCTAAGGTTACGCAGAGACAATAGAAAACTCCGTCGGTAATATGGCCTCCTCCCAGCAAATCAAGCGGTTCTTAAAGAAGTTCTCGTTTCGGCGCAACTACCTGTTTAGAAGATTGCTGCAGGATTTCTTTATCTGGCGACTCAAAGTAAAGCAACCAGAAGTGTTTCTTTTGGACTTGGACACGATGATCCTGGACAACGATACGGCCAAACAACGTGAGAACGTAGAACACGCCTTCAAGAACGTAGCCGGCTTCCATCATTTGCAGCTGCAGTGGAGTCCTTGTTCTGTCGATTGTGTCTTTCGTGGTGGATCCAAGCATGGCGATAGCTTGGTAAAGATAGTAGAACATGTGGTCAGAAGGATTGGAAATGAATACGATGAAGAAGTACCGATAGTGCTAATAGCGGATAATGGCTTTTTTAATCAGGGTAACGGCCCTTAGCTCTCGCTTTCGTCCCAAAATTTCCGCTCGAAAATATCTTGCCTCAGACCCTTCGTCTAGTCCTTGTAGTACTGTTCGACCTGCTCTCGTTGATAAGGTTTCACGTATGTCCGCCTTGGCACCATCCCGCTGATTTCATATAATCCCATTGACAAAGGGAGAAACGATGAACAAGATAAACTGGCGGATTCTTGGGCTTATCGGGGCGGTATTATTCGTTAGCCTTGTCGTCGTATTCATGGCCACCCAGAATCAAGACACGGGAGAAAATCAGAAAATACCGGAAGGAGAGCGGTCACTTGCCCACCGGATGGCAATATCTGACGCTGGTAGCTACGTAGATGAAGACCATCCAACTGTTCAGGAGTTCGAAGAACTACTATCCAACCTCGAAGAAGCAACGTCCGATTCGAAAGAGAAAATAAGAGAACTGACAATCGAGTCCGTTACGGAGCTCGATGAAAACTATGACGTAAACGTAAAGCTGCTCGATTTCCTAAAAGAAGCCAACGAGATGGCTGAAGAAATCGACTGGAAAATCAGTTACACGGAAATAGTTGCCAAGGTTAAAGTAGCCCTGAGTCAGGAGGAGACAGAAGCTTGAGCTCTCCCCTTAGCAAATACATTGATGAAGTCAGTTCTCTTTATTCTCCCCTGTCACTTATTTAATCACCACCGTAGAAATTTAGATAAATTAGAGACGGTGAGTAGTATGAAGGGTTGTTAGAAAACAACTATTTTTAAGGGTAATCTGAACCCCAACCTTTAACTAATGTTTATAAATATCTATATCTATAGAGGATAAGCGCCAAATTCTTTCACTGCCTCGAACATAGCAATAATGTTTTCTACCGGAGTGTCAGGTTGAATATTGTGCGCCGGTGCCAGTAGATAACCGCCGCCCCGAGCTCCATCTTTTATACAACCCTTTATATGGTTCCGGACCTCATCTGGAGAAGCATTTGGCAGGACCCGCTGGATGTCTACTCCACCGAAAAAACCTAGCTTATCTCCGTAATTGCTTTTTATATCCGCTAAATCTATATCGCGGGCGCGCGGCTGTATCGGATTCAAAATATCCAGGCCAATTTCTACTAAATCTCCTATGATAGGCCGGATAGAACCACATGAGTGGTACGCGACAAGAACTTCGTCGTCTTTCTTTTTTAACTCAGTAAACACGCGTTCGTAACGCGGTTTGAATACTTCTCGCCAGATATCAGGGGAAATCAACATTCCTTCCTGAGTGCCGAAATCGTCCCCTGTCCAGACCAGATCGGCCCCAATATCAATTAACCGTTTACCGCTCTCTATGCTATACTGAGCAATTCTATCCAGCAACTTCCTTGTATAGGTCTTCCCCTTAGCTAGATCGGTAAGAAACTTATCGAACCCAACCAGGGACCAGGCTAGCTCGAACATCGTACATTCAATAGAGGCCACGAGAGCATATTCGTTCCCATATTCCGCCACCGAATCCCTTGCTTCCCCGAACCTGCCAGGAGCTTCGATATCAGGAAACTCGTAGCTCTCCAGGTCACTTTCGTCCGTAATATTTGCCAGCGGCCGCCCAACCGCTTCCCAATAAGGTCCTCTTTTCTCGTATATAATTCCCCATTCGTCCCGTTTTCGTCCTTCACCTAACTCTACCACTGGATGATTGTCGGGATAACTCGCCGATATTCCTACGCAATCATTTCCCAATTCCAGCAAAATATCAGTATGGGAAATTCTATCGGCAAGAAAAGCTTCCTTAATATCGGGACTAATACCTAGATACTTTCCCACCCTCTCAGCTACTGGTGTTGTAAGGGTGGCAAAAATGGGGACGCGATCGGGTTCCTTCAACCTTAAAGCAGTCCGGACTCTCTCCTTCGAATTCATCTCTACTCGATGGATCTCTATAGTTCAGATGAACCTATCCGGGTGAACCACCTTCATACGAAAATCTTTACCAATGGTTTGGTTCACCCAGATGTTCTCTCAATTATCCTCTTATAACCAGCTATTCCTGATCGGGCCGGAATACCTCGTCTGGCGGTAATTCCTGAAATTCTTCGGATATTATCCCCTGAACCCATTTCTCAGGTACCCTGCTATCAGTATCCATATGCAACTCTACCAGTTCCAGGGGATTGGATAGTCTTTTCTGATAGGTCTCAAGTATTTTAGTACCACCCTGTCTGTGGAGCGGAAACCCCATGTAAGCAGTTCGCTCGAGGTACATAATTCCGTCCGGCACTTTGACCATTCTTTGCGGATTGTTAGTAACAAAAGTGTTCACTATCGGGCGACACCAGTAAACCCAGGGCCCGACTTCAACGTAAAAGTGGGACTGAGTCGTTCTAGGAGGTCTCCCGTCAAAACTGGCGTTCATGTAGTCTAAAGGTATTGAGCCGTAGCCATATCCTTCCTCGTTATTAACAAAAGCCAGCCAGGGTATATCCGGGGCCAGCCTTACGGCAGGACTGGGGTGGGGGCGAGCTTCGTCCAACTTTAAATTACCCTTTTTGCCCCTGTTATCCTGCCACCGGAATTCGTCAAATAATTCACGCCTGAAGACAAACTCACCATTTCTTATAGCCTTTACCGCTATCTCCTCATCTATCTTAATTATGGTGGATACAATTACGTAGGGGACGTTAGCGTAAAATTTGTAAGTTACCGACGCCGATGCCTGATCCACGTCAAAGGGCATTTCACCCCAGTACTTACGAATACTCATCAGGTCACCATCCAGCCCCCAGGAGTTGCCCGGCGGACTCCAGTCAGAAGCATGGCTCCATACTCTGGGTGGGGCGTAAATGCCCGGATTCCAGTGGACCGTACCCGGAGGCTCCATTCCGTGATCAAGTTTCGAATTGAGCCCCTGCTTCATGGTGATTTCGTTGATGAACCCGCTCTCCTCGGCGAGTTTCATCGAATAATAGTCGTTCTGGATTGTTTCAGCCCCTTCGGATTCAACCTGGAGATCGGTCGAATAGTTTTCCGGTCCTGCGCCTGAGTTTCCATAGAACAGGAGGTAAACCTTCTCATTTTCCGGAGAAACATCTGCAGGAAAGACTATTTCCAGCGTCGTCGTTGGCTGGTACCGAAACGGCTCCTGTTCTACCAAGTCGGAGACGTTCCAGGTATCGGCTCCATAGACTTGAGATGGGACTTCCTCGGGCACCCCGGTCTCAGGATCTATCTCAACAACCCTGATTTCGTCAGGATCGTTTACCCTGTCTTCGTAGACGTTCACGGTAACGTGGACGGGTTCACCGTTTCTGTCAAGCCCAGCTGGCTCCGAAAGAACAGCTCCGGCGTAGTAAGACCAATTTGAATCCCAGTAGCCACCGTGGCTGGGGGCTTTTTTTCGAACTTTTTTGGTATGTTCGTTGCCCGAAGAATCCTCCAGAACGAATTCTAATGTGTAAGATTCGTCGTTCTCCCAATCCACTCTGGTAACGACTTCGGGGTTAACTCCCTGCTCCAGCACCTTGTCGTAGGACTCTCCTGATTCGTGAAAAACCTGGAAATCCCTGGTCTTTTCTCCATCAACCCGTACTTCAGTGACTTCGAGTTCTCCCTCGATATCCTCCCAGGTCACCGTTGAATGGTAAAAAGGAAATTCCGGTGTCGGAAATGAATAAGTACAATCGCTTATGATCGCAGTCTCTTCTGACATATAATTTACCCTCCTTAAAAGTTTTTATCTACCAATAAAAAATCCAGAAAACACTAACGACTGGATAAATCCTTAATTACTCGGTCAAGTTCCTCTCTCGCTGCTTGAAACAATTCTCGACCTCTTTCAGTAGAGGCCGTGCTCGGCTCGCCGGTGGCTCCACTCTGACTGAATTTCTCGGTTGATTGAGGTATAGGAGTTCCGGATATTCTGTTTCGCCACTCTTTTCCTCCTGAATCCTCAGCCATTTCTAGTCGGTCTTCGTGGACCAGTTGTGAGTTCAAGTACATCAGAACGGATGTTTCCGGCCCATCGGCGTGACGCATTTTGTCGCCAAATATATTTCTGACGGTCTCTTCTATAGCATCAAACCAGGTCCATGGAACTACTAAAGTCTCCTCTTCTTTACGGTTAAACTCGAGAGAGACCTCGTCGAGAGAACAGCGATTGCCGCCGTGACCGTTAACCAGAATAATTTTATTTGCCCCATGATAGAGCAAGCTATCCAGTAAATCTTTCAAATAGGACCTGAAAGTAGAAGGAGAAATCCACAGGGAACCAGGAAAGTCTCCGTGATAGGAAGAAACTGAAATACGGAGAGTTGGAGCAACCAGAACGGATTCGGAATTCGATACCGATTTGGCCAGACTTTCTGCAATCAGAGAATCAGTATTTAGAGACCCGTGTGGTCCGTGCTGTTCCGTACTGCCAATCGGTAAAATAGCTATCGAGTTATCTCTCAGGAATTCTTCAACCTCTGGCCAACTTTCTAGTTCAAGTATCATGAATGCCTCATTTCGGTATCAAGCTACTTATCCCTGCCGATATCCATATTGACACATTTTACCTGTGTCATCTCCTGCAAAGACCACCTACCTCCAATCCTCCCGAGCCCACTACGTTTTCCGCTATATCCCCCAACCGGAGTATGTATCTCCCAGTGGTCGCTCGTCTCATTTATGTTGACTGCTCCGGTTTCGATCCCTTCGGCGAACCGAATTGCATTATCAAGACTTGTAGTAAAAACGGAGGAAACCAGACCTAGGTCTATTCCGTTGGCTATTTCCAGGGCCTCATCATGAGTCTCAAACTCGATGACCGGTGCTATAGGCCCGAAAGTTTCTTCCTTGTTGAGCAAAGAATCGGGGGTTACGTTGCTTAACACCGTGGGCTGATAGTAGAGTTCGGTCGGATAGTTCGCAGCCCTTTCCCCTCCGTATATAACTTCAGCTCCTTTATTCACCGCGTCTTCGATGTGTCGATCCATCTTCTGAGCCACTTCCTCGTTATTCAACGGCCCCATCGTAGTATCTTCATCGAGAGAAGGTCCTAATTTAACGTTCTTTGCTTCTTCTACTAGAAGATCCAGGAATTTATTCTTAATGGAGGAGTGAACTAAAATTCTCTCGCTTGCTACACAAACCTGGCCCGCACAATAGAACGAACCAAAAGCAGAATCTTGGGCTGCTTTTTCTATATCAGCATCTTCTAGAACAACAACCGGGCCGTTTCCGCCCAGCTCCAGGAGAAGTTTCTTTAACCCGGACTGGCTGGCAACCCTTTCTCCTACCTCCGGGCTCCCTGTCAGTCCTATTGCATCAACTTTATCGTGAGTCACCATCGCCTGTCCTATAGTCGAACCAGGACCAGGAACCAGGTTAAAAGCCCCTGAGTTTAAACCTTGGTCCTCGAAGGCATTATGGATACATTCGGCAAGTTTAACTGCTATCGCCGGGGCGGTCGATGCCGGCTTCCATACGATCGAGTTCCCGGTGGCGAGAGCGGCACTTATATATTCAGAAGGAATTGCAAGCGGAAAGTTCCAAGGAGTAATAACACCCAGAACCCCATGAGGCTCTCGTATAGTAAATATTCTTTTGTTCGGGTCCTCGGAAGGTAAAACTGGTGTCTCGAGCCTTTTGGCATCCTCAGCGGCCTCTGTGAAATGAGATATCGCCTGATCAACCTCTCCAAATGCCTCTGCCTGGAAAGGTTTCCCCTGGTCAAGAGAAAGCCATCGGGCCAGTTCTTCTTTCCTGGACTTCATTCGTTCCGCTATGGCATGACAGAGCTCAGCTCTATAAAAGGCAGTTTGCGAGGAAAGTTCCGGCTGGTAATCCCGTGCAGATCTTACAGCGCGGTCGACATCCCTTTCCGTTCCTCGCGGAAGAGATGCTATTATCTCTCCCGTCGCTGGACTTTCGGCTTCCAGTCGTTTATCTCTTTCCCCACCTACCCATTTTCCATTGATTAACATGTTCATCTCCGTCTTATCCATTATATCGCCCCTTTTTCATTTAACCTACTAAAGCTTGCTTCATCCCGATCTAACTGCTACCCTCCAGCGGCAATTTAATAGTTCTCCCTTCTTCTATAGACTTTTCCGCGGCCAATGCTAGCTCCAGTGAACTTCGGGCCTCCTTCGCGGAAACGGGTGGCGAAGTTCCCTCATGAACGCTCCGAAAGAAACGTTCCATCTCAGTTTTGACCGCTCCCGTAACCTCACCATCGACGGCCGGCCAATGTCTGGTATCGGGGAGCTTCCACCCACCGTCCGAGTCGGCTCCGGTTACGTCCATTGGGGTAAAGTCGAGGGAGAAAACCCCTTCTGAACCAATTACGTTTAATTCCACGTCCCCGAATCCAGCCCACGCTTTTGGAGAGTCCCAGTTCGACCAGTTCCTCGGTAAACCCCACCCTGTTTCAACGACGGCAAAACTGCCATCTTCGAACTCGATCATGGTCCAGACAAAATCGGGAGTACCCAATTTCTCTTTAACTTTTCCCTCTACTGCCCGGGATCTAACCGTAACTGGCCGTGACGGGTGCCACCATAATATTTGATCAAAGTCGTGGACACCTATGTACTTGACGACGTTTAGCCTCCCATTCAATCTCTCTGCTTCTTGAATTGGAGCGTTGCGGCGAGCGTAGACCGAAATTATATTCCCGGCGTTTCCCTCTTCAACCGCCTGCTTTATACTGGCGTAGGCCGGTTCAAACCTTAGAATATATCCCACCATTACATTCACGTCTTCTTTTCCAGCAGCTTGAATTATGGCGTCAGCGTCCTCCAGGTTCGTGGCTATAGGTTTTTCTACGAAAACATCCAGCCCCCTTTCAGCAGACGCAACTACTGGTTCACGATGAAGATATTCAGGCGTGCTAACTATCACTGCATCAAGGGCCTCCTCTTCAAGCATCCGGAAATAGTCGGAATAATAACTAGCTTCTTTTTCCCTTGCAAAGCTCTTACCAGTTTCCTCGTCCGGATCAGCTAAGGAGATCAATTTACAGGCTGGAATATTATCTCCTGCAGAAGCCAGGAGCTTTCCCATAAATCCCGACCCAATCAGGCCAAATTTGACTTCATCAACCATTTAAAACACCTGCCAATATTTAATTATCCTTCTATCATCCCTTTAGAGCCCCTAAGATCAAGTCCTGAATCACGAATCTCCAGACTACGATAGCCAGAATTATGGAAGGTATAATTGCTACGATGATGCTGGAATTAAGCAAGCTAATTGAGACATCAGGATTATTAGACAGTGAAGACAGGACTACTGAAATGGGCTTTGTGGACGTTGTACTTGAGATGAGCAGACCAAAAAGAAACTCACTGTAAGAAAGCATGAACGAAAAAAGAGCAGCAGCAACCAGGCTCGGGAGGGACAATGGGATAATCACTCTAAGGAACATTTGAAATTGATTACATCCATCTACCAGAGCCTGGTCCTCTAAGTCCTCAGGAATTCCCCTGAAATAAACTGTCAATATAAGTATCGTGAAGGGTAAAGTTAGCACGGAGTGGATCATTATCAGAGACCAGAAAGTATCCAGCAGACCCAGGGTCTGAATAATTAAATAGTAGGGCACCGCAAGCGCAACTAAAGGAATTAACCGACTCAACAGGATGAACATGAATGTCTCTCCTCGTCCGGGAAAACGGAGCCGGGAGTACGCAAAAGCGGCCATACTGCCGAATATTAAGTTAACCAACATCGTTCCAAATGCAATTATGAAACTATTGGCCAGAGTACGAGGAATCTGCAGCGCCTCCTGAGAGACCCTACTTCTGGCTGTACCTTTTGTAGCAAACCCTTTGGGTATATCTCCGGTAAATATGTAACGGTAATTCGCCAGGGTAAATCCTTTACTAAACCACGCCGGTGGGCGCGTAATCAGAGCGGTCTCCGGTACAATGCTCGCCAAAAAAACCCCCACGAAAGGTCCGAACGTAAACAGAAATACTAAGACCGCGCTAATATATACGATGACACGCTTCCAGTTCTCTCCGCCCATAGTTACCTCTATTCTTCCTCCAGCATTATTTCGCTGGGAATTGCTTTGATGATTGCAAAGATAAAGATCAAAGACAAACCCGCAATTATTGCTGCCAGTGCTGCACCCTTACCGAACTGTAATTGATCAAAGGAAAGCGACCAGATGTAGTAACTTATCATGCTCGTGGCCGTACCAGGCCCACCGCCAGTCATCGCATAAGGGATGCTGTAGCTCGTAAAAGCCGTAAGAGTTTCGTAGATTATAACGATGACGGCCATTGTTCTGATATGTGGCCAGGTGATATAGCGAAAACTATCGAAAGCTGTTGCTCCATCTACTTTGGCTGCATCGTAAAGATCACTAGGAATTGCGGTCATAGCAGCCAGCATGAGAATTATCGGAAAGGGCAGCTGAGCCCAAATAAAAGCAACCATTACGGCAAACTTCGCAGTCAATACCTCGGTTAGCCAGGGAATGTAGTCACTTATCACGCCCATCCTGCTTAGTAAGGCATTAATGGCGCCATAACTTCCGTTAAATAGCCACTGCCAGATCAGTCCCGTAATCGCACTCGGTATGACCCAGGGAATAAGAACTGCGGGTCGAAGTATACCCCTACCGTAAAAATTTTCGATCAGCAACCTCGAAATCGCGATAGACATTATTGTTATAATAGGTACCGTGAAGCCGATCATGATCAGCGTGTTGCGCAGTGACTTTACAAAGTAATAGCTAGAAAAAACGGAAGTATAGTTACTAAAACCCACGAAAGGGTTTCCCGGCAAGACTGGATTTATCCTATGGAAGCTAGTCCACAACGCCCGACCAAAGGGATATAGGGTAAATATAAGTATCAGGGCGAATGCGGGCAAAATTAAAATATACGCCAGGGAAGAACCGCGAACCTTCTTGAACATTTTACTCCTTAAGGAAATAGGGCTGAGCTAGTCTAAAACTCAGCCCTGTCGTCCAATTTTTTAGTTAGACCTCGCTTAGAAGGTATACTCTTCCTTCAACTCGTCCCAGCGTTTTGCTGCATTATCCAGCGCCCTTCCCACGGAAATCTCGCCGGCAATTGCCTGCATCATCTGAGAGCGCATAAATGGACTCCACGCCCCGTACCAGGACGTCCTGGTGGGAGCCCAGGCGATCTCAGCCTGCTCCCTGTAACGATCCATGTCCACCCAGGAACTCCAGGCATCTCTCACGTCGGGGTCGTCGTAAAGCGGCAACTGAGCAAAACCAAGGCCCTTCTCAACGGCCCATCTCTTAGAAACTTTGTAAGTGCCATCGACCTTGCCACCAAAGTAATCTATGAATTTCCAGGCTGCGTCCCTGACTCCTCTTCCTCGTTGAGCGGCCATCTGGCTCATACTATACATCTTTGCGAACCCAAAACAGTGTTGTTCATTTCCGGGCATCAGCCCGAGCCTGAACTGACCGGCCCGTGGGTTGGCATCGGGATTATTGAGCTGGGCAAGATTGTAATTGTATAGAATTGTGAATGCGTGTTCGCCCGTACCCATGGCCGGTGCTACCTCAGTTTCGTGAGAGAGGTACGTGGCCAGATCCCAGTCATTTAAAGACTTGGTAAACCACTCGAGCTGTTTATACGCGGCATGATCAGGATCGTTAAATACCGGTTCATTGTCTTCGTTAAATGGCCTTTCACCCCGGCCGTAAACCATGGACCAAAACGCGCTGAGGAAGTTGGGCAGATCCTCCGCTACCTCATACATTATCGGATTTTTCATACCCTCTTCCTTCAGCTTCATGGAGTCTTCCTTTAGTTCTTCCCAGGTGCTGGGGGGCTCGTTGATGCCATGTTCCTTAAGGATCTTTTCATTATACATAAAGGTGATCAAGTCAGCGTAATAGGGTAGCCCGTAAAGCTTATCCTTATAAGTCATCTCCGATATTGCGTAATCGGCAATTTCGTCCTTGTACTCCTCTACCCGGGGAAAGTACCTTTCCAGGGGGACCACCCAACCAGCAAGGGCAAATTCGGGGAGCCAATCTCCACCGTTATAGAGAACGTCCGTTGAAGTCTGGTTTCTAAACCGGTTGACCATCGTAGAACGATAGTCCGTCCAGGGAAAGTCATGAAGTTTGACGGAAATATCAGGATAAGTTTCTTCAAACTTATCAATATTATCCAATACTGTTTGAATTCCGTAAGACCATACTGCAAAATCCAAGCTCGTTTTATCCTGTCCCCAAACCGGAATACCAGAAGATATAGCAGCAAGAGCTGCAGCCCCGCCGGCCGAACGCTTCAGAAAGTCTCGACGAGAAATCATTCTTTCTTGCTCTTCGGTCATATTTACCTCCTTGAATAAGAATTATAGGAAACTGTGAATTAGCCGAGAAGCCAATAATGGGTTCGACTTACCACCTCCCAATATTCTATAGGTAATTATATTATCTTTTGAACCAATCCTTTAATGGCTCTTATTAAAGAACTGATTCTAGTTTACATCATTTAACCTAGATTTCAAATACCACAATTGCCTTTGAAATAATCGAGTCTTGAAGTGGAGTGCCAAGATCCGCGTTACCACATAAGTTAAATCAAGTCCGGCAGATCTCCAATTTACCCAGGTGAGGTTTTTTTATCATTTTGGAGAATCTATTCTTAACCGGGTGTCTCAATGGCAAGAGGCTAGGTCCATTCCACGACGAGTTAATTCTATTCTCAAAAAGAAGCGTAGAGCTGGATATTACTTACCAGGTGGAAAAGAAGATGGGAGACATCAGTCCGGCCACCGTGGATAGGCTACCAAAGCCAGTGAAGATAAAAATTAATTTCCAGGGAATCATCGAAGAATCCTGGCACTTTGGTGAAAGGTGAGATATCGATAAAGAATTCTCCCCTTGTGTCGAACCATAAAGGTAGACCCGGTCGCTCACTTTGGGTCTAACTTGACTGAAGAGTTCACTTATACCTTGGACGTTACCGGCTTGGCAACAAGCTCGAAGGAAAATACACAGGATTTAGCCAGAACCTTCGTATTGGACCATTATCCCGTCGACTTACCTTACTTACCATCTATTAATATGGAGAATATCTTCAACCGGTTTTTTCGGCACGTGAAAAACACCTTCCTCGTCGAACCAATAGTCAATATCGTCACTTCCTTCTTCCAGTTTGGTTTCCTGATCAGAATAACCTAAACCGACAGCCATATTGATAACGCGATCATTCGGAATGTCTAGCAACCTCCTAATACCCTCTTTCTCCGACGGTATCTGCAAACAGGAATCCAATCCCTTATCCGTCGCTCCAAGACAGATATTTCCAGATGCCAGACCGGCATCGCGGTTCTCCGTCACCGGTTTTGTTTTAGAATTTACCAAAATCAGAATATAAGCCCTGGGCCTTTCCTTTTCACCCGGATTCCAGTCCAGTGCCCCGGCCCAACTCGTATACTCAAATAGCTCCTGTTCTAGCGCAGGTTCGTCCACGATTACAAACTCCAGAGGCTGCTTGTTCATTCCGCTGGGAGCCAACCTGGCGTAGTCAACCAGTTCTATCAGGTCCTTCCGGGGAACCCGCTGATCTCGGAATTTTCTCACGCTTC
>JAGXKX010000106.1 GCA_018335015.1 Candidatus Bipolaricaulota bacterium | reverse complement strand
ATACACTGAAGCGTACAATATGGGTGGCTTCGTCGACTGGAAAGAAGCTGGCTATCCGATAGAGTCGTAATTGACCTCGATCCATAATCGAGAAAGGCTCCCTTTCCGGGAGCCTTTCTCTAGTTTTCTTTTCGCTTTGCCTTTGCCTTCAACTTCTTTGCTCTTTAATTAAGCTCAGAACTAATTCAGCCTCTTTATTGAGTGCAATTACCTATAATATTTCTTTCCTTGGTCCTTTCTTCTCTTTTGCTAATTTTTTTCACTTTAATTCTGTTCTTTAATTAATAGTTCGCAGGGCGGATTCATGGGTGTAAAACCTGTTGAATTACAGTATCTCTTTCCTCAAGCTTTCGGGGATAAATTATGAAAATAACTAAGCAGGGTTCATTGACGGGAGCGAGGAACGCCAGGGGTTTGACCGTTATCATAGACGTATTCAGGGCTTTTCCACCTGCTGCTATTTAATTGCCAATGGGGCAGAGGAGATAATTCCAGTCGGCAAGGTGGAAAAGGGGCTTCAGGCAGGATGTCAAACTTGTGCTCGCCGGACTCCTTATAATTATTTTTACTCACGGGATCATCAGGTTCTTTGAGTGGTCGACTTTAAACCTGCAGGACCTTGATCCTTTTTCCGATTTTTTAGCAACTCTTGTCCCGGTAGTCTGGGTTTTCTTCTTATACACTTTCCTTCAGCAGATTTCCAATCAAAGAAAGGAGCACCTGAACTCAATTCTAAGGTCGATTAAAGGAATCAACCAACTCCTGATAAAAGTGGACGACAGAGGCAGACTCGTCAGAGGATATGCAAAAATTTAGTGAAAACCAGAGGCTACGAACACGTCTGGGTCTTTTTTTTCGACCAAAACGGTGAGATAGAGTTGGCAAACCAGGAAGGCCTGGGAGACTAATTTGACCTGTTGGTGGATCAGATAAGCGAGGGTAAATTTTCCACCTGTATAGAACAACCGATGGCCGGTTCAATTTTGACTGTAATAAAAAAATCCCTATGAAACATGTAGTGATTGCCCTCTTTGGGGGAGCTTTAGCGGTAGCGGTGCAATTACTATGAGATTGGAATACGGCGAAAGTTTCTATGGCCTGCTTTCCGCTTCCGCTCCACCTCGTGTAATTAAAAGTGCGGAGGAAAAAGACCTTTTCGAAGAATTGGCGGGTGATATCGCCTTCGGTTTGCACGAGATAGAAATAGAAGAATTGCTTCGGAGAAGCGAAAGTAAATTTCGCAGCTACGTTGAAAACGCCCCCGAAGGAGTATTCTTGGCCGACGAACAGGGTAATTACCTCGAGGTTAACGAAGCTGGATGCAAAATTACGAGCTATTCGGAAAAAGAACTGCTCGAGATGAGCATACCGGATATTCTCCCACCGGATAAAGAGGAAGAAGCCATTGAGGTCTTCAAAAGGCTCAAGGATGAAAGGGAGGTAAGAACGGAGCTACCTTTCCTCAGGAAAGGCGGCAACACTGGCTACATGGCTGTACATGCCGTAAGGCTTTCGAGCGGAAGGTTTCTGGCCTTTACGGAGGATATAACTGAAAGAACCGAAGCGTACAAACAGCTCCAGCAAAGCAGAAGAAGGTTCAAAGACATGGCGGACCTTCTCCCCCTACCGATCTGGGAGGCGGACAATCAGGGCGCATAACTTATTTGAACAGAGCGGGGTTGGAGAAATTCGGCTTCTAGTATTAAATTACGGGGAAGTTTTCCTAACTCGAGCTGACTTTCTTTCAAATTTTCTCTAAAAGCCTATTAAGGACTACTTCCTCGCCCTGGTATCGTCGCACCGGGTTGGTAGCAAGGAATATATCCGGGATTACCCCTTGTCCGTCGTCGAATCCGGCCGGTCGTAAGAAGTATTTGTAGGAAATACCGACGGTCAGACCGGAGTTTGGAAGGTTCAGTTGAAAGATGTCTCCGTAAGTGGAAGCCAATCCTCCCGTCTCCTCGCCAAGTATCGTCCCTGCACCCAGGTCCTTGATCAAAGCGGCAAAGTCGGCTGCAGTGGAAAAAGTCATCGGTCCCGTGAGCAGAAAAAGCTCTCCGTCAAACCTGTACTTAGTCCGGGGTGGATCTTTATAGTCGTTCTTGTTAACGATTAGTTGATCGCCGAGGACTTTGACCTTGAACCAGGTGATTGGATTAAATATTTTCTTCTTTTTCAGGACGGGATTGGAATATTTGACTCGCACTTCCGCGAACGTCCGGAAGGGCTTTCCGCTGACAAATTTGTAGAGGTAATCGCTCAGTTTTGTGCTTCCGCCCCCGTTTTCTCTCAGATCGATGATCAGGTATTCGACTTCCTGTCTATCTATTTTTCGGAAAGAATTGTCGATAAACTGTTTAAACTCGGTCTCGAGATTTCCCGCAAACGTATTTATCGTTAAAAGCGCAACGTCTTTACCGGGGAAAGACAGGTCCCAGTTTAGTTCGTACTTTCCAAGCTTGGCATCCTTTCGCTCTCGATAATTGGCGACTGAAATTCCCTGAAGTCTAACCGTTTTTTGCTCACCGTCTTCCGCTCTGTAGGAAATTTCGAAAGAATCGGAAAACCCGTATAACGCCCAGAGGTATATTGGAAAGCTGCGAGATGCTTTTGCCTCGACAAAAGCTTGCCGCCTCGCGCCGATGACGGCGGTTATCTGGTTGTAGATCTCTTGGGCGTCCTTGCCGTTTACGGAAAGTAACATCTCCCCCGGCGAAGGACCCTCTCCTGAAAAATTTCCTGCTACTATTAACGACCCGTTACTGACGTGTATCATCAATGGAATAATTCTTCCACCATTATCAGCGTAGTGGAGGAATTCTGGATTTATAGAAAGAAAGGTGTGACCGTCCTGGAAAGAAGCGACGAATGGTGCCAGGAGCCGGTAAAGTTCCACCCTGGACCAGCTATCTCCTGCTTCAAGTAATTCAACAATGCCCTGGAACTTACTTTCAGCCTCCTTCTTCGTGGTCTCAAAGTATAAGTTTGGATGGACGGTTTCAAGCTTATCCCACAGGTACTTTGCGTCCTCTATTGCCTGTTCAGAACTTATAGTCTCAGCGGCTATTGGCTGTGTGGAGAGAAAAGATAGTATCAATACCAGGGCGATGGTAATTTTATAAATGTGACTTCGTCTCATTACGGGAACCTCCCTTATTTCTACAGGTCAGGCCATTTTTGCCAAGTAACCTTTTAATCTCTTATCAACTGCCAGTGTGGGCACTGTTTAACTTTTCGTAGATGGATGCAATTTTTTTCCTCAGGGGAACAGGAACGTCCAAATCCGTCTGTTCCAGATCCTGGAAGGTTAGGAAAAACCTCAACGAACCCCCCTCCAGAGTCTCACCAAGAAAACCTTCGGGTTTGTTTTCGATCAGCTTACGGGTCATAAACTCGCCCAGTGCATAGAACGGCCCGTTCGAACTAAGGCCACGGGATAATACTTTATCCGCCTGATCCAACCGATCTTCCTTATAAATTTTTCTATATCCCTTTTCGAGCAGGTCAATTCCCTTTTGTGATCCCTCCAGCAGTTCCTCTTCCGGGCCTGCCTTGAACTCGTGTTTTATGAATTCACCCGACCCCTCCAGGAGTATGTAAGTTAATAACTCGTAGAACTTTTCATCCTTTGGATCATCAAAAGGTCCTTGCGTCAGATCTTCTAAGTTTGGACTATCGCTTTGCCGGTCATGGTATGTAGGGCAAATATTTGGCTGAATTCTGTGCAGGAGTTCATGGGCTAAAGTACCGAGGAGAAGCTGGAAATCGTCCTTTAGATATTCTATGTTGACTCCAAAACCGTCATCGGTTGCCCAACCCCTTATTCCGTAACCGACGGTTACGGCAAACGTTTCTACGATTTCCGTCTGGGTGGCTCCGAGATGAGTACTTAAGGTGGAGAGTACGGAGTTAGTTATGTAGTCCCAGTTCTGGTGGATCGTTTTCAGCAAGCGTTTGTAATCTTTCAAATTAAGAAAAATATCACTGAAGTCAAATATGTTCATCGGGTGAAGCCACTTCCAGATCATGTCTTCCGGGTCCCTGCTCGCCCCCCATTTTAATAATTCAGCCAGGTCTTCTTCATCCGTTATTGGTTCCGGTAGGTAGCCCAGGTTTCGCCTATGGGCCAACATTTGTTGGTTTGGGTAGGACGAGGCAACTGTAGAAGCCTCAGTAGTTTTTTCATCAGGAACGTGGTCGCTAAAGAGATCTATTGTGCCGGTAAGAGCTGAGGCGTCAAGTTCTACCCTCCAGTTTTGCGGGTAGTCTGTAGAACTCCCCGGCAGGGAGAGCTCTTTCAGGTCGTTTCCTTGAAATTCCAGCGGATACTCCTCCAGGCTTTCGACGGCCCTCAGGTTATTATTCCTCTGCCTGCCGAGGTTTTCCATGGTGTCGTAATGACCCTTCAGATTATCAGTGAAATTCATGCCGACAATTTTCTCTATCGGGCTTGGAAGCAGTTCTGAAACCCACGCGCCGAGTTCTTTTTGCCTGTCCAAATAACTTTCCAGGATCTCTAACTCGGTTATATCTTCTAACCGATTAACTTGATTCCAGAGAAATGTTATGTCCTCGGGTGCTAACAGATCTTCAACTTCAGTTATTTTGCCGGCGAATCCCTGATTCTTGGCCCTTTTCTTAATGTCCTCGTAGGCCAACAAATCGTCCATCCTTTACCTCCTAGTTGAACCGGCCATGACGCTGTCGATCTCGCCCTCTATTGTCAATGACTCCTCGT
>JAGXKX010000105.1 GCA_018335015.1 Candidatus Bipolaricaulota bacterium | reverse complement strand
TTTTACTTAGGACTTCACCCTCTGGAAGTAAAGCAAAACGAAAAATTGGAAGAGTGAAGTTCACTATAAAAGCAGGGTCAATGACCCCGCCCTAACGGGCGAGGCTTGGAATAAATTTCCGCCAAAACTAAAAACAACCTACTTCGGGGCTGAAGAAAGTTATATTTTTCCATTTAAAAATTTCACCATCCGAAGCGAGCTTTTAGAAACAGTTTGCTTAACTGTAGACCGGGAAATATACTGTACCAAAGTTCCCGGGAAGTTGAAATTTCCAGAAAGGGTGAGTAACTGTTGAAAAACACTGTTTTATCTATCCGTGGGGCCCATCTCGGGGATTTCGAAAAAATGTCGCGAATCGAGGCTTAAATTGTCGAACCAAAAGTACGGGTTCCGTCTTTAAGGAGGGACGAACATGGACGTTTTGATAAAGAACGCGACCGTTTATACGCTCAACGGAGAAAACGACCCTGTGGAGGCTATAGGGATAACCGGTAATCGGATAAGTCAAATTGGGCGGACAGATGAGCTCATTGAGTACGTTTCGGATACTACCCTGGTGATTGACGGCAAAGACCTAACTGCTATCCCCGGGTTCATAGATTCCCATACGCACTTCCTCGACATGGGCGTAAAGAAGGTTCTTTATCTGGACCTGGAAGAGGCAAGCTCAAAATCCGAACTGTTAGAACTCCTCGATAGTTACGCACGAGATAATCCCGACCGAACCTGGATCCTCGGTAATAACTGGGACGAGAGTACCTGGAAAGGAGATGGTTCGTTTCCGACAAAATGGGAACTGAACGAGGTAGTTTCGGACAGGCCGGTCGCTCTTCAGAGGGTCGACTGTCACACTTACTGTGTAAATAGTAAAGCCCTGGAACTGCTGGATCTCGACCCCTCGACTAGAGGAGCGGAAACGTCTTCCGGGGAACTCACTGGTTGCCTGTCGGAAGACGCGGCCCTCGCCGTGAGTAAAGAGATAGCTCCCACCAGAGACGAAATGGTTAAAGGGCTCAAAGAAGCACAGAAAGAAGCCCACTCACTTGGCGTAACCGGCATCCACCAGATGGTGATAGACGACGGTGAATTCAGAGATTACTTCAATGCATATCAGAGCCTTCTACAGAGGGGCGATCTAAACCTTCGCTGCAGGCTTTACTTTACCGGGAACTACCTCGATGACTTCCTGAACCTGGGAATTAAGACAGGGTTTGGAAACGACAGGTTGAAGATAGGCGGATTAAAGATATTTACGGACGGATCCATTGGATCGAAAACGGCGTGGATATCGGACGGGTACCGGGATAACAGCGACAATACGGGTATCTCGATGATGGAAACTGAGAAGCTAAAGAACCTGGTCGCCAGAGCCCACAAAAACAATATTCAGGTGGCGATCCACGCCATTGGAGATCGAGCAATGACCCAGGCTATAGATTCTCTGCAAACTGCAATCAATTCCCACGATATACCGGACTACGTTCCGCCACACCGAATTGAACACTGCGAGATGGCCACCGACGGCCAGATTGAAAGGATGGCCGAGCTGGGTATAATCGCCTCGATGCAACCCAACTTTACTGGTAAGTGGGGTTTACCTGGTGGAATGTACGAAGACAGATTTGACAGGGATAAGTTATCCGAGCTCAACATGCTCGGCAGATTCCAGGACCAAGGGGTTCAGCTCTCCTTCGGTTCGGACGGCATGCCGTTCGGCCCTCTTTACGGGCTCCACTGGGCCGTAAACTCGCCTTTCGAGTCCCAGAAATTGTCTCCAAAGGAAGCTTTGAAAGCCTACACCTCGGGATCGGCTTACGCGGGAGGACTAGAAGGCAAGGTTGGATCAATTGAAGTTGGAAAATACGCGGACATAGCGTTGCTGAATGGAGACCCAGTAGAAAATCCCGATTTAATAAAAGATTTAGAGGTTGAATTAACAATCGTGGGGGGAGATATCGTATTTACGAGGAAGGAATACTGATTTATCGCCATCGAAAACCACGTGTTAGCTAGGGACCCAGAGTGCCCGAGGCAATTATTTCGACCGGGTTATGAGTAAAGCTTGCCGACTGCACTATACCGTTTTCCAGTTCGAGGTCAAGCATGGTATCTTCTCTTCCTCCGATACTTCCAACCCCGCCCCCGCTCTCCGCCACTAATCTGACGTTTCCGGTTCTCGGCAGTTGTCCTTTTTCTACCATCATTAACCCGATTACAGTCGTACCCGTCCCACAAGCGGGCTCTACGTGGCCTGTAACCACCTGATGAGGAAATATACCCTAACGTCGCCACTTGGCCGGGTATTTCGATCGGAAACCGCAAAGGTCTTTCCGGTAATCGTAACTATCCTTGCGGTTATTTCGTTTTCGCCTTCACTCTCGTAAAGAATACCTGCCTGGTGTCCTCCGACGTTCAGTGGCTCAATCGTAATAAGGGTTGCTCATGGCGACGTTTAGGATTTCCAGACCTTCTTCCCGTAACTCTTTCAGTAACAGCCGTAGCTTCCAGCCATATTATCCCCGCCCCGCCTTCGGCGTGCCTACGGTATCTCCGAAATGTCAGAGCACTGGGACCGCCATCCGCGTCTGCGTCGTGTCCCTCCATCGGATTCAAGCACAGAGAGTTCGGTATTTTCCTACCGGCTACTGCCGCTGGCTCATTCAGTACCCCTATATCGGAGGAAAGTGGCAGGGAATAATTTTTTCTCTCGATTTCTCGCTCAAGTTCTGATATGTTCTCGTAGCTAAATCTTCTTTTATTGTCCAAACTAAACCCTCGGAGTATAAAACATATAGGTGGAAAAATCGGACGCCAAAATACTTCATTAATTTTAAACACTTCAGCAAAACCCACAACTAGTTGGGTCTTAAGTCTAATAATCCTTGAAAACAGCAAACGCAGCCATATTATAACGGGATGTTGAATCCAGCAGGTTTGAAACAGGTGATTTGGGGTTTTCAGGACCTCGCTCTGTTTAAAAATTGGCAAGGGCCGCCTCCAACTCCGGCAACTCTTCCTTAAGCTTCCGACTGTAGGCGATCAACCTTACCAGTCTCTCGAAAGTATTTGGGGTCATCCTTTCACCTCCCTTTCAGTTTCCAGTCTGTCAAAGATCAATTTTTTCGAGACCGACCATCACCTTCTCAATTAAAAATGAAAGAGGGGATTCAACGGAGGAACTCCGTAAAGAGGAGTGGGAATCTTTCTTGGAATGCTTCACCCGGAGGGAAGCCTTCTTTAGGAGGCAAATCCTTTAATTCTCAACCTTTCCTGGGTTTCTTGATTGGGAGTTTCATTTTTAGGTTGATTCTTTTGGTCGGGGACGAAATATATGAGGGTTTGTTGTTAAGAAAATGGAAAGCCGTTAACTTATTGATATGAGATACAAAGCGATTCTTATCTCCATACTTATCGTTACGCTGTTGACTGTCACCTGCGCCGCTGCTTCCCATGAGCTCTACGTCACCAATCAGGGAACTTACGTAAAAGGAAAAAGAGAATCATTCAACAATGCCAGGTTTCACCCGGGCGCCTATTATCTGAAAGCTGGGAAAATGCTATACCACCTAGAAAGACAGAATTGGAAGTTTCCACGGAATACTGATTTTAACGCGAAGCTGAAACGTAGATTGTCCGTAATTGCTCAGGACTTGATGGTCGAAAGGGTTGAGATATGGGACCCCGATAAGTGTGGATACGCTCTCCGCTCGCTTGAGACGCTATACTCAGGCAAGGAGAGAATGAAAGAGTGGGTAGAGAGCCAATCGTCCGCGGTCTATCGTCCAAATTACCAGGGCGAAATAAGAGAGCTGTTCAACCACACCGAGATACATCCGACTTTCCTGGACGGTGAGCTGGTGAGCGTTCTCCGGGTTTATGATAAATATACTGGTGGGGCACACGGCATAAATAATTACGAATTCCACACCTACCTCCTTAATGGCAAGGAACTGGAGGTTAAGGATTTATTCGAAGATTGGGAACGTGTTAAAAATGCCCTGAAGCTTAGCCTGCTGGAGGAATGGGTTACGAGGAAGAAGAACTTTGCCGAAGAAATGTATAGGGAAGAGAAGGAAAACTTAGAAATGAGACTCCTTGAAGTCACTGATATGAGCGGGGAGCTTTTGGAAATTTTAGATAGCAATCTACCAGATAAGGGTTTTGTCTTTACACTTTCAAAGAGGGGACTTAGGTTCAACCTATACTTTCCCCGCTACACTCTGGGCCCCAATCCGATGGGTGGTAGCTGGATCTCCGTTCCGGTCAAGGAAATGCCGGAAATCGTTAAAAGTGAATTGAGTGACTGGGTGCCCGAAAATCAGCTAATCCGACGATTGCCCGAGGAATTAAGATATTTCAGCCAAAAGACGCAGCTCAAGGGGATATTTCCGAAGCCCGAGGGTTTCAACGAGGAGTTCGTGATAGGGTTTCAAAAGCTGGAAGATAATTTGGGCTGTCTAGGAAAGCTTTGGGATATTATAACTAAAAACGGTGGCAATTAAGCTCTAGGTAAAACTCCTTTCCCTTAACGACTCCAAGCTTATTGGATTATAGTCTAAAAAATAATCTTGATTCATAATATCACCTCATATAGAAAATGAAAGAGAGAGTTTTTAAAGCTTCTAGAGGGGAGAGTTCGGATGAAGAACTTCTATAATACACAACCTCTTCACTAAGTTTACAGGACTATCATTCTTAACAATTGAACAATTAATGCCACTAAAAAAGCAACTAAACCATTGCTT
>JAGXKX010000104.1 GCA_018335015.1 Candidatus Bipolaricaulota bacterium | reverse complement strand
GGCCAGTTCTTCCCGGGTTTCAACGGCGGATTTCAACTCCCGTTTTTCCGATTCCTCTATCAGTGGAAGGACGATGAAGGCCTGACTGTCTCCCTCAAGCTCTTTGCGGACGTATTCGTATACCTGATCTCTCTTCGAGTTACTTATCCAGTAGGTGCTAATGTTTTTTTCTCCGTGAGGAAATTCTTCCAGGCGGGAAATATCGTACTGACCATATACCGTTGCCGTGATCGTTCTCGGTATCGGAGTAGCGCTGAGAACGAGCTTATTTACCGGACGTCCCCAGCCGAGCCCCTCCTTCTGAGCCACGCCGAAGCGCTGTTCCTCGTCTATGATTACCAGGTTTAAATTCGAAAAGTCCACGGTCTCTTCCAGAAGGGCATGAGTACCCACGAGCAGATCTATAGTCCCTGATTTCAGTTGAGACAGTACCTCTTCCTTCCGGCTCTGCGTCAAGTCGCCGGTGAGAATTTCCACTTTGACGGGCAGGCCCTTGAAGATCTTTTTCAGGTTTCTGAAGTGCTGTTTGGCCAGGACGGTGGTTGGAGCCATCATCCCGACCTGATAACCCGAAGAGTTAACCAGATATCCGGCCGCCGCGGCCACGACGGTTTTTCCCGTTCCCACGTCGCCCTGGAGAAGCCGGTTCATCGGTTCTGGTGATTCTAGATCGCCCAGAACTTCCCGCAGAACTGCCTCCTGGTCTTTGGTCAGGTCGAAAGAGAGTTCGTTCCGGAACCTCTCGAGTTTCTCCCCACTCACGGATAGTTTCGGCGTAGTTTTGCTTTCCTTTTCCGTTCTCCCCAAGAGGTCGAAGTAAAACAGAAAAAGCTCCGAGAACGAAAGGCTCCTGCGGGCTTTCTCGTAGTCTCCTTCTTCCCGGGGTCGGTGGATTCTCTTAAAAGAGGCCTTCCTTCCCCAGAGATCGTTTTCTTCCACAGTCTTCATAGCTGGATACTGCTCCACGGCGGGGAGATACTTTTCCAGGTTCTTATTAAGGACCCAGCGGATCACCTTCTGGCTCAAATCCTCCGTGGCCGGATATACCGGGACCAGTTTTCGTGTTTTCCTCTTTTCTTCGGTTGGTTCCCAGATGGGGTTCTCCATCTGTCTCTCCCCGTATTCCCTCTTTACCTCTCCGTAAACCGCGATCTCGTTCTCCTGCCTCAGCTGGTTCTTTATCCAGGGCTGGTTGAACCATATCGGGTAGACCGTTCCCGTCCCGTCGCTTATCTCAGCTTTGACCAGCTCAACGCCCGGGCGTGGCTCCAGTTTGGACAGGCCTTCGATCTCTCCGATTACGGTGCAATTGTCGCCGGAACCGATCTCAGAGATCTTCTTTACTTCCCGTCGGTCCTCAATCCTTCTGGGGAAGTGAAAGAAGAGGTCCCGAATTGTATCCACCCCCAGGTCTTTGAACTTCTCTCCCCGCTTTTGGCCGACTCCGACGGCGTTTTTAATTGGATCGCTCAGTGTCAGGTCATCCTCTTTTTTGCTTTTTCCTTCCGATTCCAGGTGGTTTTCGATCTCCTCCACGACTTCCTGTCGAGCGAACGGTTTCTTTTCCCCGTAGCCGTCGAGCAGTTCGCGGATCCTTTTGCTTTCGATTAACCCCTCGGATAGACTCTCCAGGCCTCCCATTACCGACTCGTTTTGAAACCCAGTTTCTTTCTCCAGTCTGAGTATTTTTTTCAGCCTTTTTTCTTTGTCGTTTGCCATTTTAACTCCTGAGAAGACCCGGACGGAAAAACTTAGTTCAGGACGAAATCCGTGAAAATCCGAGTTTAACTTCGGGGTTAAATATGATAAGCTTCACATCACACTGGGGCAATAGCTGAGTTTACGAACCTGGTTTTTCATAAAGGCTCTGGTTCGTTTTCTTGCCTGTGCAGCCACCCATAAGGGGGAATATAAGTTGAAATTGGTGTTCATCGGATCGGCGGATTTTGCCGTACCTTCCCTGGAGTCCGTTGCCCGGGAGCACGACCTCGAGCTGGTAATAACTCAGCCGGATCGGGCCGGCGGGCGGGGAATGGAGGCCAGCTATACCCCGGTTAAGGAGAAAGCACTGGAATTAGAAACACCGATCTACCAGCCGGAGGATATAAACTCCCGGGACTCTCTGGAAAGGATATCTCAAGTAGACCCGGATGGTTTCGTCCTGGCTGCTTACGGCCAGAAGGTAAAGAAGGAGGTATTGGAATCGGTAGAATGGCCGGTAAATATCCATGGTTCGCTCCTACCTAAGTACCGCGGTGCCGCGCCGATCAACTGGGCGGTGATCCGAGGAGAAGAGGTCACCGGGGTTACTACCATAATTATGGACGAGGGGATCGATACGGGGCCGATGCTATTAAAGAAGAGAACGGAAATCGGGGAAAACGAGACCGCCGGCGAAGTTCACGATCGGTTGAGCGAACTGGCCGGTGAGCTGGTTCTGGATACGCTAGCTGGTTTGGAGGAAGGTACAATTGATCCCAGGGAGCAGGAGGGGGAACCAAGTTTCGCCCCCAAACTTAGCAAGGATGACGGCCTTGTAGATTGGAGTCTTAGGTCCATGGATATTCACAACCACATCCGCGGCATGAATCCCTGGCCGGGAGCATATTCCTACTATAACGGGGAACGAGTGGGCTTTTATCGATCCCGGGATCTCGGAGATCTGGAAGGGGAGTTGGCGAGTAAATTGCCGCTTGGGAGGGGTTCCGGCGAGACGGATCCAGGGGAGATTATCGATACTGGCAGCATAGGGCTGGTCGTCAGGTGTGGCGACAGGACTGCCCTCAAATTGAACCAGGTACAGCCTCCGTCGAAGTGCGTCATGAGTGGAACGGATTTCGTCAACGGATACCACCTGGAAATAGGTGATAGGTTCACCGATACGTGCTAAATAAGGGCTTTGGTCTTCCCTGTCAACCCCGTTTACACTCAGGGTTACCACTTGAAAATCCCCCCACAACCCACTATATTTTCTAGCGCAACATGACGAAGTAGTTGTTCTTTGACAGACGGGTGAGGTTAATTGGCATCCTGTAGCAAGTAGTAAGGATTGACAAGGGCAGATGGTGGACGCCTAGGCAACGGAAGGCGATGAAGGACGTGGCCGGCTGCGATAAACCTCGGAAAGCTGCCAAGCAAGCATTGACCCGAGGGTCTCCGAATGGGATAACCCACCTGGTAGAATACCAGGTATTTGGTCCCCGAATTAAAGTAAGGGTCCAAAGGCAAACTCGGCGAAGTGAAACATCTCAGTAGCCGGAGGAAAAGAAAAAAGATTTGATTCCCCAAGTAGCGGCGAGCGGACGGGGACCAGCCCAAACCATCGGGTATATCCCGATGGGGTTTTGGGAAGACCCACTAAGGGATGACCTCTCCTAGAGGAACCGTACTGGAAAGGCGGCCGAAGCGGGTGATAGCCCCGTACTCGAAAGGAGAAGTCGCCCGGGTCTTGCCCGGAGTAGCCTCGGACACGTGTAACCCGGGGCCAACAAGGGAGGACCACCTCCCAAGGCTAAATACTAACCGTTGACCGATAGCGAACTAGTACCGTGAGGGAACGGTGAAAAGAACCCCTGAAGGGGAGTGAAACAGAACCCGAAACCGTCTGCCTACAGACAGTGGGAGCTTGAACACTTTTTAAGTGTTCGGTGACCGCATGCCTTTTGCAGTATGAGCCGGCGAGTTACTTTAGGTAGCGAGGTTAAGCATATAGCGGAGCCGGAGGGAAACCAAGTCTTAACGGGCGACAAGTTACCTGAAGTAGACCCGAAACCAGGTGATCTACCCCTCGTCAGGGTGAAGTCCGGGTAACACCGGGTGGAGGCCCGAACCCACCAAAGATGCAATTTTGGGGGATGAGCGATGGGTAGCGGTGAAAAGCCAATCGAACCTGGTCATAGCTGGCTCTCTCCGAAATCGCTTTCGGGCGAGCCCTCTGTTGACGTAGGTGGGGGTAGAGCACTGGATGGGCGCGACCTAGTCGTACCCAACCAAACTCCGAATACCACCTGCAAATCCAGGGGAGTTAGAACATGGGGGATAAACTCCATGCTCAAAAGGGAAACAACCCAGACCGCCAGCTAAGGCCCCTAAATCCGAACTAAGTGGTGAAGGGAGTGTTGGCGCTCAAACAGCTGGGAGGTTAGCTTAGAAGCAGCTACCCTTTAAAGAGTGCGTAATAGCTCACCAGTCTAGCGGCGATGCACCAAAAATCTAACGGGGCTCAAGTTCGGTGCCGAAGCTGCGGATCAGCACGTTAGTGTTGGTGGTAGGAGAGCGTTCCGTTTTAGGCCGAAGCGGAGACCGGAAGGTCCCGTGGACGAGACGGAAGAGAGAATGCCGGCATAAGTAGCGCAAGCCAAGTGAGAATCCTGGCCCCCGAATGCCTAAGGTTTCCTGGGGAAGGCTCGTCCTCCCAGGGTAAGGCGGTCCTAAGCTCAACCCAAACGGGGTAGGTGACGGACAGCCGGTTAATATTCCGGCCCCTCAACTGTGAGCTTGACTGAAGGGGTAACGGGAGCTGACGACCTTCGCCGGAGAACGGTTACCGGCCCAAGCTTTAAGGTAGACCGAATAGGAAAATCCGTTCGGTCGTAGCCGAGAAGTGACGGCGAGGACCCTTACGGGTCCGAAGGAAGGAAGTTAACTCTCCGAGAAAACCCTCTAAGGATTGCAGTTGAGACCGTACCGCAAACCGACACAGGTAGGCAAATAGAGTATATCAAGGGGTGCGAGTAAA
Organism: Candidatus Bipolaricaulota bacterium; assembly: GCA_018335015.1. Lineage (GTDB taxonomy): Bacteria > Bipolaricaulota > Bipolaricaulia > M55B111 > M55B111 > JAGXLP01. The sequence continues at coordinate 41 of JAGXKX010000104.1, read as the reverse complement.
CTCTGGTCAAGGAATTCGGCAAAGTGGCCCCGTAAGTTAGC
>JAGXKX010000030.1 GCA_018335015.1 Candidatus Bipolaricaulota bacterium | reverse complement strand
GGTAAGTCGGAGATATCGTTCCCCAAACCACCTTCAGCGACCATATTGCTTAACAAGGTCAAAATTCTACTGTTGTCCACGCAGGAACCTAGGTGGAGAACGGGAGGTATACCCACCGCGCGACATATTTCTTCCAGGCCCTCTCCCGCTAGGTCAAAGGCAACCTCTGGCTTCATTAAACCGGCTTTGCCGTCCGCGATAGCCGAACAGCCAGTTGATACGACCAGAACATCGTTCTTAATAAGTTCTTTTGCCATTTCCGTATGATTAAAGTCGTGGCAGGTGTCCGGATTGTTACACCCTACGACACCCGCTGCACCAAGTAACCTTCCGTCTATAATCGCATCGTTCAAGGGCCTATAAGTGGATCTATACGTGCCTCCAAGAAAGTTAAATACGGATTCGGAAGAAAAGCCTCCAACCAGGTCCTCTTTTTGCTCGGGACGGGTTTGCTTCTCTCTCTCCCGGTTTTTGAAGTTTTTGATCCCCTTTTTCACTATATCTTTTGCGGTTTCGAGGGCAGTCTCTTCGGAGAATTCTTTGTGCTCTACGCCCGGAAATTTCGCTTTAGGAGAAGTGCTAACAAGATCGGTATGAAATTGTTCAGCAGTCTCGGCAAGAGCCGGCATAATGCATTGAACGTCAACCATCATAAGCTCGACCATGCCGGTCATTATTGCTAGTTCCTGCTGGAGGAAATTACCAGCGACTGGAATTCCATGACGCATCAAAATTTCGTTCGCCGTGCAGCATATTCCTGCGATATTTATGTTTTCGGCTCCCCTGTCACGAGCAAACTCTAGAAGGTCGGGATCCCGAGCTGCTTCGACGAATACTTCTGAAAGAGCCGGTTCGTGCCCGTGAACTATTAAGTTAACTGAGTCCTCCTCTAGAACTCCAAGGTTGACTTTAGCCTGAAGCGGTTCGGGCGTTCCGAACAGTACGTCCTGAATGTCCGTAGCGATCATTGTTCCTCCCCAGCCGTCACTCAGCGCACAGCGCAGCCCCTGTTTCAAAATATGACGGTAGTCGGTATCAACTCCCATGTGCGTCCGGTGCATTGTTTCGACTACCTCCCGGTCGACTCCCCTTGGCAGCAAGCCTTCCTCCTTCCAGAGTTCGTACCTTTCGTCCGGAGCCCGCTCAGTAAGAGTTATAGCTCCTTTCTGGCGGCCAAATTCGGCCAAACTCTTGTCGGCAACATTTCTGGCAAGTCCATCCTTTTTTCCATTACCATCTCTAATCTCGAAGTCACGGGCAAGTTTTTTTAGTTTCTCGTAATCTTTCACTTCGTAATCAGGGTTTTCTCCCTCTATCGCTTCGAATAAAGTGTGGACGACGTCGCGCCCGTGGTCGGAGTGGGCAGCCGCACCGGCGGCGATCATTCGTACCAGGTTCCGCGCTGCGATTGTAGCTGCTGTAGCGCCGCACACGCCAGTGTCGGATTTTCCGGGGATAATTCGACAGGGTCCCATATTGCAAATTCTGCAACATATCCCATCCTGTCCGAACTCGCACTGGGGCTGCATGGCGTCGTAACGATTCCAGGCGGTTTGTAAATCTTCTTCGTCTTCTGAAGCATCAAGAACTTCTAACGAGGCGGGATCGGCACTTTTCTTACTACTTTTTTCCTTTTCTTTTTTGGACATATCTCCTCCTCCCGTGGATAAATTATCCTCGGAACTTCCGAGGTATCAGCACTTTAATTCATTCGATACGTTTCAATGAACGAGTCGTTGTAGATCTCTTCGTTCAATATCATTTCAGCAGTCGCTACGGAATTAATTAACTTTTTGTCGAATACGTCACAAATTGCCGCGTCCAGTCCCACGGCCATAGCCATCACTAGAAACGTTCGATTTATAAGACTCTTCTCCGATGCGTCGGACGACATATTGCTAATTCCAAGCGAGATGTGAGGTGGAGGGTCCGATATATTGGAGAGCTGGTTAATGGCTTCTAGCAGATTGGAAGCCTGTTCCTGCATGAACTTAAGTGGCATGGCAACGGGATCGATAAACAAATTATCGACGTCCAGGCCGTGTTCGTTAGCACTGGTAAAGATCTTTGCCCCGTGTTCCAATCGACCGTTAACGTCCTGGGGAGCACCTTCCTCTCCGCTCGTTATCCCTATGATCGATGCGTCGTGTTCTACCGCAAGAGGGATTAGTTTGTCCAGTTTCTCGTCCTGAGCTGTGGTTGAGTTTATCATAGATTTACCGTTACAGGCTTCGAGAGCCGGTTCTACTATATTGGGATCCTGAGAATCGATCGATATTGGCGTGTCTACCGTATCCTGGACAATTTCAACCAACCAGATCATGTCATCGGGATCCTTCGACACTGCCCCCATATTTATGTCGAGATAATCGGCACCTGCGTCCGCCTGTCTTTTGGCAAGGTTTTCTATCTCCTCGGGATCTTTTTCCTGAAGTGCCTGCTTTACGTCGCTGAATCCGGCATTTATCCTCTCGCCAATTAAAATCATCAATTTCCTCCTTTTCAGACGATCTCGGGGTTTATTCTCCCCCGCTATCCATTAACCTGTCGATTTTCCTACCAACCTCATTAAGGGCTTCTGGGTGACGCATGATCACGAGGTCCGCTCCAGCTTGAAGGTAGGTAAAAGCCGTAGTTGCTTCCCAGAGAGGGCCCCTTTTTCTATGATCTCCCCAGTTAGGTCTCTCTTCTGCAGTTATTTTAGCTTCTTTTGTCTTCCAGACCTCGCCTCCAATGTTCGCCAGCATCGGTTGTGCCATTAGTCGGTCTCCCTTCAGCCCTGCCAATCTGGTCCGTTCCATAATGGAATAGACGTATTCTATCCCATAACCAAGAGCGGGAGAATTGGGAAAGATAACGATGTTTTCGAGGTCGTATCCGACGTCGAGAGCAAGCGTATTGACCTGTTTCGCTATATTAATGTCGACGGGCGACTCCGCAATTACTTTGTGATCGTCCGCTTTACCCAGGGCTGCTAGCGTTCGATAGTTGTCCTCGGTAATTGTCCCCAGCAGGCAGTTTTCTCCTTCCGCGGCGGGTGAAACCAGAGTAAAAACCTCGTTATCCTTTTCTTCGTCGCCTGAGCCCCAGATAATAAGGGGTAGAGTTGTGGCTTCCAGTACCTTTTCAACTGTTTTCGCAGCCCCTTCCGGGCTCCTGTCTTCTCCGTACGGATCACATCCCATCAATCTAAGGCTCAGTAGATCCGGATCGAAATCCTCTTCACATTTCTGAGCCCACTCGACAGGATTCCCCATAACGTCTTCAAATGGCTCCTTCGTGATTGGAGGCCAGTCCTCCGGCCGAACGTCCCAGATTTCGAAGGCGAGAACCGGACGGTTGGGCATAGTTCCTTCAAAATGAAGGTAAGGCATGGTCGTCTCGCCGCCGATCGTGATAGTCCGGCTTCTCGTTCCCCCCTCTTCTTCCGTGGCGCCTATTGTTACGCTGCTTATTTCGTTTTCCCAGGTTGAACTTACGTCGGGAATTTGCATAAATAGAAACCTCCGATTAAGAAATCTTGAAAGGTCACTCACTCTTTACAGGCGAAATAGTTGCCGTGTCCGAAACTAGATTGTCAACCATTTTTCTCACTGACTTCAAAGCAGGGGAATTCGGTTCAAGAAGGTCTATCGGTTTTCCTTCCCAGCAAAGATCGAGGACGTTTTCGTCCCTGGGTACCTCACCCAGTAGCTCTAGTTCGAGTTCGTCCATCTTCTTCTCGGTCTTGTCCGGCAGATCACCCTGGGTTCTATTCAATACGAGGTATTTCTTACCGACCTCTATATCCAGTTCGTCGACCAATTCCGCAATTCGCCTGGCCGATTTGACCGAGATCGGATTGCTATCGCTCGCTATTAGGAGGGCGTCTATACCGGCAGTAGTTCGGCGTGACAAGTGCTCCATCCCCGCCTCATTGTCCATGACGAGAAAATCGTAGTTTCGGGCCAGATTATTCAGATACTCTCGCAAGATGTTATTAACGGCACAATAGCAGCTGGGGCCTTCACCCCTGCCCATAACCAGCAGGTCTTTGCCTTTTCCTTCTGAAAGTATTTGCTGAAGGTGTAGTTCCATCCATCTTTTTTTTGTCATACCGGGAGGTATATCCTGGTCTTCGTGCAGAACTTCCGCTTCAAGTTCCCCGATGGTACCATCAACCTCAAAGCCAAGAAGTTCGTCCAGGTTCGCGTTTGGATCGGCATCTATAGCAAGGACAGAACCTTTCTGTCTCTCTACAAGTTCGCGGATAATGAGTCCCGAGATGGTGGTTTTACCCGTCCCGCCTTTGCCCGCTACCGCGATCGTGAGGGTGTCCTCGTCCTCATTGCCTGTAAGCTCGTCCTTTGTTGCTTTATTCAGTTTAATCACCCCCCGACTTATCGGTTATTCCGACGGAGTTAAACTGACTGAGGTCTGTATGGGGGAGGAACTTTGCGGCAGTGAATTCTTCAAAGTAATTGGGGTAGTCTATCAAATCGTAATACGTAACGGATTCGGAGATCTCTCTGCTTTCTTCGTAGGCCTGCTGGGAAAGCAGGGCCATCTTTGCACCAATTATTGACGTGTTCCCGACGAACTTGATTCTATCCGAAGGTATATCGGGAATCAGCCCCAGAGTTTTTGCCTTCTCACTATCCAGGTACGAGCCGAAACCCCCCGCTATCAGAAGCTGATCCAGGTCGTCCAGCTCGAGATCGAGGCTTTTCAAAAGTATTCTCGCTCCAGAGTAGATTGCTGCCTTGGCGTTTATAAGGTTTTTTATTTCGGATTGATATACGGCAAGCTCTCCGTCCCTGCCTGTTTCGGACGACTCTTCCAGAATAAATTTTAGCTCCCCTTCTTCTTCTTCGATCCTGTCCGAGTCTACAGGCACCAATTGACCGGACCTATTTACGAATCCTCCTTCGAACAGGGACGCTACCAGGTCGATAAGCCCCGAACCACATATACCTTTTGGCCTGGTTCCGCCAATTACCGAATATATTAGGTCACCCTCGACAAATTCTACCTTGTCTACCGCCCCACGACTCGCACGCATCCCGGACCTTATGCCGGTGCCCTCGAACGCGGGACCCGCTGATGCCGCACAACTCATCATCCAGTCCTCGTTTCCAATTAATATCTCTCCGTTAGTACCTATATCCGTAAGCATGGAGAGTTGATCGCTTTTATGGATGGCCGTTGATAGTACGCCCGAAGTAACATCTCCACCGACCCAACCACCTATAGCGGGCATGAAGTAAAGTAACCCTCTCGGGTTCACTTTTATCCCCACCTCTGCCGCCCTGATAGGTGGTGGTTTGGTCGTATTTGGGACATATGGCTTCTTTCTAATGTGCGATGCTTCAAGCCCGAGAAGGAAATGCAGCATGGCAGTATTTCCGGAACACATAACTGAAGTGACGTCTCTGAGTTTTATCCCACTTCGATCCACGAGGGCGTAAATAAGGTCGTTGATATCGTTAGCGAGAGTTTCCTGGAGGTCCTCCCTACCATCTTCTTCCGCGTGACGAATTCGCCGGGTAACTTCCTCGCCGTATTGCATCTGAGAGTTGTATTTCGCCTCCGCGTCTAAAGTCTCCGAGGTTACAAGGTCGAGCAGGTGGGCTACTATGGTGGTAGTGCCTATGTCCACGGCGACGCCGTAATTCGTCTCGGCAGTATCGCCACCTTCTAGCTGGATTACTTCGGTCGTATCTCCCCTGCGCCCTAGAGTGGCTGTTACTTTCCAGTCGTTGTCCCTGAGCAGGGAGGAGGATCTCTTAAAGACTTTTAATCCAGTCTGCATGATCGGAATATTTTTCTTTCTCCTGAGCTCCCGATAAATTCTTCGGTGGTCGGAAAGATTATCTTTTAGGCTTGGCTCCGGCAGTTCCAGGTAGTGTTTTTCGATCAGTGGTTCGTACTTTACCGAACTGCCGACTCCGTCCGAAGTTAAAGCTCTAAACCTCTGGGCATCCTCGTCGATTAATATCTTCCCTTTCGTTGCCGTGCTTTCTGGAGGTACAGTTACTTTCAGATCGCCCTTAATCCAGGTCTGGCAGGCGAGAGTGTAACCTTTTTTTATTTCTTCACGTGAGAGGGTGGAAGTTGAGGCTACGCCGACTTCCCCGCTGTCGACTATTACCTTACACTTGCCGCAGATACCCTCTCCGCCGCAAATGCTATTGATCTGTACTCCAGCACTTGTAGCGGCGTCGAGCAGAGAAGTCCCTTTGCTGACTTCGGTCTTTATTTCTTCATCCAGAAGTGAAAAATTGACCGTTGACACTTTAGCACCCCGACTTTATGCTTCCCATTTCTGTCTCAGGAACCTGGGTAGACTGGCCGCGTCTTCGGGACCGACGATTACCTCCCAGCCCCCCTCTTCCTGGACGGTCATCCTCAGCATTCCCACGAGCCCAGGTATGATTAACTTATTGTGATCGACTTTATCCATTACCCCCTGTTCCTTCACTGTCTCCACTATTTCTTCTCCGGTAAGCTGATCGTCAGCGTATGCGTTTAATACTCCAAGGCCGTCAGTGTCCATAACGGATATATAAGCGGAGAAGCCGCTGTCATCGACCTCTCCCTCTAGGCTATAATAGGTCAACTGGAAGTTAGTTGTGAATAGGACGGGGGAGTCAGGGCCCGGATCTCCAACTTCGTATAACTTTGCTTCGACGGAGTTCTGAACCTGGGGATCGATATAAATGTGCTGGCGGACAGTTAGTAAGGGGAGAATCTGCCAGGAATTGGTAGTATCCAGAGAAATAATCGAAGCGTATTTCAAAATATGGCTCGTCCCGTCGGCAACCTGCTGGAACGGTGCACCGGAGTTGACACTGGCCAGAACGGGATAACCGAGAGGGGAAAACTCCTCTACTACCGCCAGTCTTCTAAGCTTTGTTAGTTTCTCAAGATAATTACTTATACTGTCTGCCCGCGGGTTCAGCACGAGTTCTTCGGCGCCTTCTTCGGAAATCCTGTCGGTAAGTTCTGCGAGACCGGACAAATCGTATCCCGATACTGCCAGCGGAGTTTCGTATTCCTCCGCCAGGTTCGCCATTTCCTTCCAGTTATCTTCGGTAGCATTACCCACCAGGGGTTTTCCACCGGAAAGTCTGGTTAGCCCCTCTTTTATGGCCTCAGGGTTCCGGGAGCGGAGATAAAGGGGGAACTGTGACTCGTCGTCTACCGTTTCGACGAGTTCGCCGTAGTTTTTAGGGGCAAGTTCGTCGTTTTTCAGGGTAACCAGATCCACGCCGATTTTTTCTCCTACCCGCTCGAACTGAAGATCGTTTACGCGGTTAACTTTTTCTTCTAGTTCCGGCTCTTCTAGCGAATCGTCTATCTCAATTGATACCGCCGTCGGCCGGTAGAACTTTTCTTCGTGCCTGAACTGGACCGTCTCGCCCCCGATCTCTACATCGTCGCTCCCGTCCCCTATCTTAACGATTCTCATGGGAGGTGCCGAGGAAGCTGCGAGCGTCTCTTCGGATTCCGAAGAGACGTGGGGACACTGATCAAGGGAAACCTGTTTGCTTGCGAGTTGCATTGCAAAGGCCATACACGTCGGAAAATTGCAGTCGCCGCAGTCCGTCTGTGGTAATTCCTGATAAATATCCATTGCACTTAAATCTGACATTATTCCTCCTCCAGGAACGAATTATTTAGATTCACATCATAGCCTCCATCTCTAACGCCGGATGATCTACTTCCTTTAAGTATTCGACGACTTCCGCCGCCTCTACGGCGTCTTTTTCTGTAGCTATCTTATCGAACAGCTCGGGTTTTCCTATTTCATCGAGTTTTTCCTTCAACCTTCCTTCGATTTCCTGTTTTAGCGTCGAGGGCATCCAGACGACTCTTTCTATCCCTTCGTGACCCTCGGGAACGTCCGCCGAGATGAATTTATCGGAAGTTATATACATCTTTCCTATCCCGATAAACCCGGGGGTCTGGACACCACCCCCGACCTGTCCGGCCATCGTAGAAAAAGTCATACCTACGGGGGTCATATCCGGGTATTCTCTTGAAGCTATCATTACCCCATTCGCCTGCGGGAGGACCGCCGCAATACACTCGAAGCAGCCGCAGGAGGTCATGGGATCTTTTATCATCGAATAGGCACTAAACTTCTTCAGGTTTCCGTCAGTTTCACGTGCCAGGTATTCGTTTACCCCTTCCCACTGACCGTACTCCTCGTCTATTTGCTCACCTTTCTCTACTGGCTGATTGGGACCTTGAGGGTCCATTTCGTGCCCAGCCTTACAGTCGAGCCAGGTATAAGCTCCGCAGAGTCCCAGTCTTTCAGGAGTAACGATACATACGTGATCGGGAGCGTAGGTCTGACAGAGAGTACAGGAATAGAACGTATCCACGTCGGAGTCCTTCATTCCAAGTATCCGCTCGTCTCGCTGATGATAGATCCCTTTCGCCCGTTCCAGAGGTTCCTGTATCTCTTCCTCGTCGGTTATCAGGGTAACCTGGACCTTGTCTATCACCGAAGAGAACTCCTCCTTGATTTTCGAAATTAGAATGGTGCCAAAGTCCTCCAACCTGAAACCTTTCTCGTAACTGTCTTTGCTTATCCTTATCCAGGGAATCGCCCGCTGGCCCATGTGGAATATTCCACCCGCCCAGCTAATAAATTCGTGAAACCGTCTTTCCACGATGGTTTCGAAATCTTCTTTGAACTCCCGCCCCGCTACTTCAACCATAATTCCCAGGGGAAGTGCTTCACCTTCTTTTACACCTTCTTCCAGGCCTGGTCCGATGAGTTCGATCTCCTCATCCTCAACTTCCTCCATGGGACGATTTCGGAGCAACTCGAAGGCGGTGCTCGATTTACCCCCGAACTCCACGTACATCTCCTCTTTCCTTACCGATTCGCCTTCGAAACCTGCACCGAAGGGTACGGGTATGTCTACTTCCGAGACCTCTATCTCCAGGTCTCTGACTTCTACTGCTTTGTTGACGAGTTTGTTCATCGGTACCGATGAAACGACGTGTTCGTAGTCGCATATTCCTCTGGGTAGTATTTCCGGTAGTTCAACGTCGGAAATCGTCGGAAAACCAAAATTCAGAGCCCCGGCGGCCGTGGCGTACTTTTCGTCCGTGATTAATTGGTCCCCATCTACGCTCTCGTCCTGTCCCAGGGCTAAAACAAATGCGTGGACGGTATCTTTGTTGTATAGTAATATTTCCTTTGCTTCTTCCAACCCCCCGGGATCTTTCCCCCCGAATGTCAAGGCTGCCCGACAGGCAAAGTTAAGTGCGTGAACCGTTGCTGAGGTTGATTTTCCGTAGGGCACCAGGAAGGTGTCCCACCCCATTTCCACCCCTTCTTCGGCGAGCTGTTCCGCCATGTTCGTACCGTTTGTCGAAGAAGACATGAAGACAAGAATGTTCTTTTCCCTTAATCGTTCCGCGAGCCTTACGGCATCCTCGTTAGTCGGAGCCGCGCCGACAATTGCGGCAAATCCAGGCATTCTTCCGTCAACAAGCTTTATACCCTGTGTCCTTAGCGTGGAATCGTCAGTAAAGCCCAGCCAGGGGGATTCAGGAGAATTACCATTGGTCAGCTCGAGTGCCTCGATGACTTCTTGAGAAATTAGCGTGGCAACTCCGGCGTCGAGAGCCTTCCCCAGATACGGAGTCCAGAGTTCGTCCCCCGGTTCCTCGGGAAGGAGCTCTTCGGCTCGATCCAGAGGCTTTTTCATATCTTCTAGGGTTTGAACCTTTACCCCGGTTAGGGAGAGAATGAGAGGTAAATAATAGCCAGTGTTTGGAAACGCTACTTCTTCGTCACTACCTTTGTCTTCTTTAACCTCTTTCCAGGCTTTTTCAGCCCGGGAAAAGTACTTGTACGCGCCTCTAATTGCAGCCGATGAGACTACTTTGGACATTCCTACCTCCCGGCAATAAAATTTCTTATTTCATCAACTAAGTTCGTTTACCAGACCAGCCCAGATCTCTTTTATGGATTTCCTTAGCTGACCGTCATCAGGGGAAACCTTTTCTCCCCTTCTACTGCTTGTTCTAATTTCTTCGTTATAAGGAATGAACCCCAGGGGCTCTTCTTGCAGTGCCTCGAGTAAAAATTCTCTATCTTCTACCCCTCTAACTTTGTTACAAACTGTGTAAGCTTTGGCTAAACCTATATCTTCAGCGAGTTCTTCAATTCTCCATTTCGTCTCTAAGCTCCGGCGATCCGGTTCTACGACTGTAACCAGGGCGTCGACTCCTTCGCCCGTTCCCCGGCCTAGATGCTCGATTCCCGCTTCCATGTCAACTACTACGACTTCGTCCCGCTCCAGCATTAGGTGGTTTAAAACCTCTCGCAGGAAGGCGTTTTCGGGACAGGTACACCCGCTACCGCCGGACCAGACTGTACCAAATACCATTAATTTGACGCCGTTAACTTTTTGGTAAAACTTATCCGGAATATCGCTTACTTTCGGGTTCAACTTTACGAGCCCTCCCCCACCTGCTCGTTCAGCTATTAAATCCTCCAGTTCGATCAACGGTGTAGCAGTATTCTTTACGCCGAGACAGGAACTCAAATTCATGTCGGGGTCGGCATCGATGGCGATGACTTCCCTACCTCGTTCCACTCCGTAGGTCCCCAAAAGTGCGGAAATAGTTGATTTGCCTACCCCCCCTTTACCGACGATAGCCACCTTCATGGCTTTTGCCCCTCGGCTTCTTCGACAAACCGGTTGCAGAATTTCTTTCCCAGCAGTGAAAGTCCCTCTGGCGTTAGGCATTCTGGAGCTGGCTTCTCGAACAGCACGTTAACTTTGTCTCGAAATTCGTCCCCGCCGCTCCAGAAGACGAGGGCAATTTTAAACCTCGGCAGTGCCTGAAAAGCGTAACCCGAGTCTCCCATATCTATTTTCTCTCCACCGAGCTTCTCAGAGACCAACACAAACTTTTCCCTTCCATTCTGGAATTTTCGGGATAATCTATTCTCAGTGTTTTTCTTAAAGTTACTGGAGTAGAATTCACCATGGGGTATCTCCCTGAACGCTATCCACTCTCCGGAACCTGAAGGAAAATTAGCCAGGGAGAGATAATTTAGAATTAGCTCTGCCAGGTGTCGCTTTTCAGGGTCGGACGACTGTTTCACTTCGAACTCTGGAGTCTTTACTTGAAATTCCTCGTCGAAAAATTTTACCCGAATTTCACCTTCCTCAAATCTTGCGCCGCTCCGTTTAGCTATTTCCTCTGGTTCGCTAGTTCGAAGGTTCCGGCGAATCTCTTTCTTCTGGATCAAATAACTATACCCCCTGGTTGAGCTAGATGGAGATTTGGTTCCGAATAACTACTACTACGATCTTTCGGTCAACCATATATCACTATTGTTATAACAATATCGTTTTACAGTGTCAAGGAAGAGACGGTGTTTATTGGAAAATGTGAAGATTATCACGATCACTATCTTCGCGTAGAACTGCTATCATAGCACCCGCTTGGGGAATTTTCGGTTTTTAATATAAAGACCCGGACAACTTTGCCTGGTTAGTGGGGTTGGGAGATAGAAATATTCGGGGTCTGCTTAACAAGTTGATAGTCCACTCAATCCGTGATCAAAATGTACGGATTCCAGTGAAATGTTTTGAGCCTTAATTTGACGAGCCTTAATTCGAAAAATGAGGTATAGCGAGGTCTATTAACCTCTGGAGGAAGAAATCGCGTCGTAGGTGCAGTCCCTTATGCAGTCACCGCAGCCGACGCACATCCTGGGGGACGGAAGCATCGGTGGCTCGTCCGGCTCCTCCTGAGTCAACACTCCGGGAGAACAAGCTGATTCGGCAGGACAACCATCCAAGTCCTCAGAGGAGAGACATTGCTCTACCCTGCACGAATTGTAATTTACGACGACGTATTTGGAAGGGGTCATGTTTTATCTTTTCTATGTCGTCCAATCCAGTTATGGCCGGACGAAAGACTCTTTTTCAGTGTCTCACGAATTTTCACCATTATAACAAAATTATACGCAGGATCAACCCGAAACCAAATTCTATCGTAACCCAAGGATAGTTATTAGGTTGTGTCACCGAGGCGAAGAGTATATTCTTACCGTAAGTGACTCTCAAATTCTTATTTTGAAACCCGATTAAATACGGCAAAAACTGGGGCTAACTGCCCGGACAATATTTTGTGCCCGATCAAATGGGGGGAGCAAACATGCCTTCTGACGAAGAAAAATTAAAAAAGTTAAAGTCACTCCTGGATTACGGAATAAATCATAACGAGGAACACCAGGAAGAAATGAAGGAATGGGCAGAAACAGCTAAGAAACTGGATTTTCCCGGAGCTTACGATCTTTTGATTAGCGCTTCCGATGAGCTTGATCAGGTCACCGACTATCTACGCCAGGCTTTGGAAGAATTGAAGGAGAACGGAGGATAGTATGTGTCTCTCGAAGGCCTATCTGGCGAGTGAAGAAGGTGAAGAGTTGATTCTGGACGAGGTTTCTTCGGTGGAAAACGAGGGCGGGACGCTCCTCTTTACAAATATTTTAGGAGAAGAACAGGAGGTCGAAGGGGAAGTCAGAAGTATAGATTTTATGGAGAATAAGATCGTTCTGGAGAAAAGTTAAATATTCGACCCGGGGTAACGTCAGTATTATTGGAGTAAAGTTCTGAGTTTAATGTCGTTCGGCGCCAAGCCGATAGAAGAACCTTGGCCCTCTTTGCCGGAACTCCCCGATAACCCATGTCCTCCTCCATGACTGTAAAATTTTCCATGCAACTTTTGCAGGCAAGTCCGGTTTGAAAGGAGTATATGGTTTGAAAGTTGAAAGAACGTTAACAATCGAGGAAATATACGAGACAATAGAAGGGTACGACCTAGTACTTACCGCAGAAGCTTCACTGGCGGATGCCATAAACAATAGAGTGGAAAACCCGAGAGTCGGGAAGCTTGCCTATACCCCAAAGAACCTTATTAGGCGTAAATTTCAAAACGAAAATTTGAATCAGGAGAGGGAACTTTTTCAGAAAATAATCAGTGTGACAGATCTTAACTGGAAGGAAGCTTCCCACTTGCTTGGCAGGGCGATTGATTACTGGCAGGAAACCGGTACCATGGATGGTTTTCCGGAGGCATTGAACCAGGACCGGAAAAAATTGAGTGATGTCCTGTCGGTACTCGAAAATAGCTCCAACATTTACGGTGAAATGGAGGACTACAGGGTTCCCGCCGAGAAAAATTTATGCGTCGTAGGGCTGTATCAATTTACGGGGCTCGATAGGTCAATACTGCCTGATAGTTACGAAAAGCTTGACGTATTCTCGGAAAACGAGCTTGAGCTAGCACCGTTTCGGGTTTTTGATTCGGCAAGCCAGCTTGTAGGAGCGACCATAGATAATATATCGAAATTGGGTGGGCAATCGACCGCGGTGGTTGTTCACCCGGATAGCACTTATAACCCACTGCTCAGATCTTACTTGAGGTGCGAAGAGATAGAGTTCCAGGTGACAGAGAAGCTTCAGGACTCCGATTCACTGCGGACCATGCTGGAGCTCCTCACACTCGGCCTCCGTCACAATAGGATAAAGTTAAAGGAAGTCAAATCAGTAATTGAAAAGCTGGGAACGACCGTTCCTCGAAGACGGGAAGAGGAATACCTTACCAAGACAGACTCTTCAGCCGCCAGAGAGTTTTACGACCTTATCCGGGAACCCAGGGAACGCACTTTTGGGGAGGTCGTGACTAAGTTAAACCAAACCCGGCTCTCACTTGAAACACAGCTGGAAGAGACGTTAAAGGGGTTGCAGTTATGGACGGAACCGATTACCAGAGGTGCGATTAACAACTTAAAGTATTATCTTGACAGTTTTGACGTAAAAACTGAAGAGTCCAACCAGGGTGTCCTGCTGGTAAACCCCGGGGCAGTGGCCTATATTGATCGTCCTGTGATTTTCTACCTAGGAATGTCGACAGCCTGGGATTTGACCCTGGAACGGAGGCCCTGGAGGGACCTCGAAGAATCCAGGCTACGTAATTCGAATAATTTCAAAGCCCTTATTCAGAACGGCGAAAAGCAGCTTTATCTGGTACAGAACAGCCGGCTGAATCGACCGGTGACACCCAGCACTTATTTCAACGAGCTTAAACCGGATTTGACGAGCTTCACCGACGGAGAAAAGGGGGATGACTACGTTCTGCACAAAAGAGATGGACCCACGGTGAGGAATTTCGACTCTTCACACATGAGTGCTAGGCCCGAAAAAGTCACGACAATCAGTAAGTCGGGGTTGAACCAACTGGTTCAATGCCCCAGAGATTATTTTTTCTCGAACTTGATAGAGAAACCGGACAGGGATTACTTCCGAAAGGGCAATGTTTTTCACGAGTTTGCTGAATTCTACGCCAATTTTCCCGAACTCGTGGAGGAAACGGACACGAAAAGACTATTGGACCTGATGGTTGATAGGATGAAGCCCATAGTCGACGATGGAGAGCTTCCGCGGCTAAGGACGGAGTTTCAGCTGGGGCTCAAATTGCTGAAGCGTTATTTCGATAACCACTATATTGAGGGGAAGGTTTTTGACTCAACAAGCTACAGGTCCAGCCAGGACGATAATTACTTTGCCCGGGAGTTCGACCGGAAACTGGAAAGAGGATTCACGGAGATGGTCTTCCTGAATGAAGAAATAGGCGCCCGGGGAAAAGTTGATCTTCTCAACGGCAGAGAACTTGTAGACTTCAAGACAGGGAGTAAGGCTAGCGCCAGTCAAATAGTAAAAAATTCGAACCCCGCCCTTTTCGAGGAAGGTCCGGACTTCCAGGCTTTGCTCTACCTGGCCCACCACAGGAAAGTAATACCGGACGAAAAACTAAAATTTACCTTTCTCCACGTACTGGACGATCCCGGAAGTATTATTCGAGGCGATTTCGAACTTCAAAATTTCGTTACCTCGTTAACTTATTATCCCTGGACTTTTAAAGAGTTTCTAAATAGGGATGAAGTTTACCGGGCGGCCCTGAGTTCTGAAACGAGGAAAAGGTTGCTGGAGCCCCTTGGCAACGAAAGTTTCCTCCAGGCTTTATCGAAGCTCGATTTCGAGCCGGGAGACTTTTACTCGAAAGAAAAAGCCGGGAAACATCGGGACCAGTTCGAGGATATCTGTAAAGAATATCTCGATATAGGGCGAGGAAAGGATCTAACAAAGAAGCAACTGAAAAAAGCGAGCGGATCGATACTTAAAACGACCCTGCGACGATTGAGGACCAGGAACTACTTCCGGGAGGACGTCGACAGCTTCGAGGGTTTACTTGACGATATACTGGATGACCTGAACGCCTGGAGAAAGACTAGATTTCCGGTTGGGGATAAGGACCTCGAGGAAGTTAAAAATAGGGACCTCATACTCGCGGGGGTGGGAAGATGAGCCCGGAACCCAAAGGGAATCAAAAAAAAATAATTGACGGCACGGAAGGGATCTACCTGGTCGATGCGGGAGCGGGGACCGGTAAGACTTTCACGGTATCCAGGAGATACGCCAGACTTCTGGATAAGGGAGCAAAGCCCGAAGAAATATTCCTTGCTACGTTCACGGAGAACGCGGCGGAAAACATGAAAGAGGAGATAATTAACTACTGCAACTACGACCTCTCAGAATTGAGAGAAGCACCCATCTCCACCTTTCACGGGTTCTGTCATCAGTTACTCCTCAGGGAGGGTTTTAAAGCCCCGGGGTACCTCGGGTTAGATGATGTTATAACCGTTAACACGAGGACTATATCAAATCAGGTTCAGGAGAATCGAGAATTTTCCAATTTTTACGACTCCTTCCAGGAGAATCACCCGGAGTACGGGAATTACTTTCGGATTGTATACGAACGTTCGAACCTGCTAGAGTTAATCAAATCCCTCGCAGTAAAGGGAGTATTTCCTATGGAGTCGGGCTGGCACAGGGACGGGGATAAACTTCTATTAGGTAACTTCTCCGAGTACCTAGAGAAATTGGAACGGGTCAACACACCCCTTCCCGGAAAAAGAGGAAAGAAACAATCTGAATTACTTAACCGGCTCACCGGGATGAAAAATATGACGTTCAATTCTGAGGAAGTTACCGGTAAAGGGGACGTAAAATCTGGAAAACAGGTGGACCCGGGAACAATGAAGGAAGCGTTTAACGAGGATCGGGGTGAACTTGTCGAATTTATCCACGACATTTACTTTGAGTATATTAATTACGCTCTGGGTCGGAACTATCTTAACTTTTCGTTTCAGCTCATGTTTGCCTTCGTTCTTCTTATGGAAAACGATCGGTTGCGGGATTCGACCCAGTTTGACTACGTGATGATCGATGAATTTCAGGATACGAACGAAATCCAATTCAAACTTTCTTTGCTGCTTTCCAGGACCGGTAATATACTGGCAGTTGGGGACTGGAAGCAAAGTATCTTTGGATTTCAGTACGCCTCGGTAGAAAACATCACTGAATTCGAGAAAAGGCTCAGGGAATACTACCGGCAGATAAATCGCGATCAGCAGCGAACCCTGTATAGCCCGGGTGAAGTAGAAGAAATACCTTTAAGACGTAACTACAGGTCCTCTCAGGAAATCCTTGATTTTTCCGAGGGTGCGCTAAAAGTAAAGGGTAAAAAGAGAGAAGACGTAAGATTAAACCGAGAGGTTGTTTCCCTCGAAGCAGTTGAATCCAATGGTGAGACTGGCATTTCCGCGTTCGTTTCTGAATGCGAGGTGGATGCTGTACTGGAGCGTCTCGTTGAAGTCGTAGAAGGAAATGAGTACAAACTCGACGGCGACAACATAGATTACAAAGACGTAGCGATTTTCTCTAGAAACAGGGGGTTCGCCAGGGAATTGGACAAGAAAGCCCGACAGCACGGAGTGCCTGTAGCTTACGAAGGTGGTGCAGAAATATTCAAGTCGGACCCCGGAATTATTCTGCTTGCTTGGCTGAGGGTAATGGAAAGGGAGCATTCAAAGCGGGGCTGGAGCGTAATACTTGATGAAGCCGGTTATAACGTTGCCGAAGTGGAAAGAACACTTGAAGGAGAAGATTTTCCGCCCGACGCTTTGAAATTCCGGGCTCGTTTGGAAAAGGCTTACGACATCGGAGAAGTCGCCAGGAAGGTCTTCGTTCGCTACGGGTTCGACAATACCTTTACGGACGCGATCATCGAAGTACTTCAAAGTACTTTCGATTCGTCATACATGAACCTGGGCTCGGTCGTCCAGTTCATAGAGAGAAATATAAGTGAGGGAGAGACATACGATGTCGATAGTCCCAGGGAAGAAGCCGCTACGGTCCAGACCATTCATTCCGCTAAAGGACTAGAATATCCCGTTGTCTTCCTGGCAAATATGAACAGTCATACGTTTCCCAGTACAAATACTGACGGAAAAAGAATATTCTACGACGACATGATCGGATTAAGGTCCAGAAAGGTTTATTCCGAGGCTGACGGTTTCCTGTACGACAATTTAGCAGGGTACCTTACCTCCAGGGTCTCCGGAGTCGATTACGACGAAGAAAGGCGATTGCTTTACGTGGCACTAACCCGGGCTAAAAACTATCTATTCCTTTCGGCCGAGAAGGGAAGCGAAGGTCGGTTTTTCAAGGACCTGGACGTAGAACCGGTAGAACTGAAACCAGAGCTATGTGAGTTAGAGTTCAGAGGTTTTGATAAGTCAAAGGACCTACTGAGAATCGGTAAACCAGAGTCCACACGTCCGGAGAAAAAAGCCGTCCATAGCGTTGTAAATATTTCCCCGGAGGATCAATCCGGAGGCAGAGGGACGGAATTCGGTACTATGATTCACGGGTTTGCCGAGCAGGTTGCGCGGGGAGAGAAGGCTTCTATTTCTGAAGGAGAAGAAGGAAAAAAAGACAAAGAAAACGTCCGCAGCTTCATCCGGTCACTCCCGGGCGAACTGCTACCCGAGCAGGAAGTGTTGATACCAAAATACGAGGAAGGTTCCAAATACGTTTATCACGGTTCAATAGACCTGGTCCACGTTTTGGACGATCGTGTCCAGGTCATAGATTTCAAGACCGACGAAGAAAGAATTAACGAACCCGAATACAAGAAGCAACTCTCGCTGTACAGAGAAGCGGTCTCTGCCGATTATCCACATAAGAATGTTACCGGCCATATTTATTATACCGAAAGCGACCAGCTAGTTGATATATGATCGACTGATACGACTCAATAACCCCCCACTGGTATAAAGACTTCCCGCTCTTCAATAAGAAATT
>JAGXKX010000103.1 GCA_018335015.1 Candidatus Bipolaricaulota bacterium | reverse complement strand
ATGGTTAAAGATTTGCGCGAATAAAAGGGCTATTTTCCGGTTCAGCCTGTTTTTTGATTCGAATTAACTTGGTGATATTCCTATAATAATGACATGAAAGAAAAGTTACGGAATTTTTTCGAGACTTTCCTGGGTACACTCTTCGGCTGGGGGCTGCTGTATCTTCTCTGGCTGGTTCTCTTCCGGGAGATCAATCCTGTCATTTTGGTGAGCGGGGTTTTCGTCACCGGATTCGTTGTTTTCTTGTACAACAGGTTCGAGCTGACTGTCGATATTCCTTCCCGTTCGCTGGCTCGCCCCTTAACCTGGATCAAGTTCTTTGCCTACCTGGTTCTGGAGGTAGCTAAGTCCACAATCAGGACGTGCTACATTATCTTGACCGGAAGGGTAAAGGGTAAGATAGTTGCTTATGACACCAAACTGGAGTCGGGTTCGGGGAAATTATTTTTGATAAACTCCATCACGCTTACTCCGATAACCATTGGCATACTCTCCGAGAAAAACCTGGTATATATCCACCACCTTAATCTCGAGGATAGGGACGATTACGAGACCGCTGTGGACCAAATCCGTTCGACTTTCGAAGAACCTCTCCTAAAGCTTCTGGGATAAAGCAATGATCAGGATTTCCATTGACGCTGTCGTCGGGTTGAGTCTGGCCCTTACTCTATACAGGTTGTTTTACGGACCGAGCGTCCTCGATCGCCTTCTGGGCTACAGTTCGGTTACCGGGAAGATAGTAATTCTTCTGGCGGTAGAAGGTATAATGGGAGGGAGGCCGGTTTTCATTAATCTGGCTTTAATTTACGGAGTACTGAGTTTTCTCGGAATTGTCATTATTGCGAGGTATATAGAACGAGAGGTATGAACGTATTTTCTCTGATACTGATCTATCTTGGTTTAGTTTTGATGCTGGTGGGATCCTTCGGTATCGCTCGTATGCCTGATATCTATTCAAGACTGCAATCCAGCGGCGTATCGGATACGGTGGGTGTAATTGTGATTCTAACGGGATTTCTCCTGCGGAACGGGTTCAGGTTTTCCGATTCTTTCCTTGGTTTACTTATAATATTTTTCTTTGTCACCGGACCCATCGTTGGGCACTCCATCGCCAAGTCGGCTTTTCTTTCGAAGGTCGAGCCCTCCCACTCCGGGGAAAAAGGCGAGGATGAATAAAAGATGCTGATACTTTTTAGCCTTCTTTTACTGGGACTTTCCGTGGCCGTTTTACTCCAGAGGAGGTTATTGAACGCGGTAATCCTTCTCGGGGTATTTAGTCTCGTGAGTTCGGTTATCTATTTTTGGATAGGTGCTCCGGATGTTGCCGTCACGGAGGGGGCGATCGGGGTAGCATTCGTGACGTTTATTTACGTACTGGCTTTAAGTGATCAGGGCAAGCTCCACGTGATCGCCGAAGAGGTTCCGCCCTTCTTATTTCAGGAAAAAGGTGAACTCCAGGGGGCGGAGCTTGAGATACTTAGTGGGTTTGCCGAAGAGATAAACCTAGAGCTGGAGGTAGAGTTCGTCGGCCACCAGGAGTTGACTTCGTTGATCGGGGGCAGGAGGGCGGACGTAATAGCCGGGGCCTATTTTCCCGGTTACCTAGCCGGGGATGGATTAACCAATACAAAAGGCTATAACGAGGGTCAACTGGCGAAGATTCACAGGACTGCCGGGGGCGAAGGTGATATTGGAATCCTGGCGGAAACCGATCTATCCGAATTGACTGAAATAGGTGAAGAAGATTTATCCCGGTTCAGCTCTCTCGACGAGATGGTCAGGGCTTATAACGAGGGCCGAATAAGTGGCTTCATTTCCGATTCCGGCCGGATGTCGACGGCGTTGTACAGGGTTAACACTCCCTTGAGGGACAAGAGCGAGATCTCTACTCTCGGAGAGGTAAAGTACGGTTTTGCCGTTTCCGCTGAAGAAGGAGAGCTCCTGGATAGTTTGAATAACTACCTGACGGACCTCGCTCGCTCGGGGGGGCTAGATGAACTTCTGTCGGGTCATTTTCGGTGATAGCAATGGGTAATTATTCTGTGTCAATTAAGTCATTGTACGTGGTGACTATCGTCATTCTGTTTGGCGCCCTTACGATTGGAGCCCTGTTTGTCGCTGAAGATACGGGAATTTCCCGGTTGGGTGCGGTATACATTGAACGGAGTCAGGAGATTTCGAATATATCCAACGCCGTCTTTGGCGTTTACGGGATGTACAGGTTCTATGATACGCTGTTTGAATTGCTGATATTTTCTACTGCGGTGCTGGGAATCACGATATTTTCCGACCTGGAGCCCTCACCGGGTTCGGCGTCGCGGGGCCTGGTCGAATCTCACGTCGTCTCAGCTTCTGCTTCTTTTCTGTATCCGGTTATCGCCGTATTCGGAATGTATCTCGCTTTTAGTGCCCACCTGGGTCCCGGAGGCGGTTTTGCCGGTGGGGTTATCGGCGGAACCGGAATACTTTTGCTTGCTCTGGCGAAGGGCGCCGAGGAAACCGCCCGAAAATTCCGGGAAGACTCCATGAAACAGCTCGAATACATCGTACTTTTCCTGGCCCTGTCGGTAGCAATTCTGGGAGCTTTGTATCCGATAAAAGTTTATCAGGATATCCTTGGGACCGGCGTAATCACCCTGGTAAATATATCGATAGCGATGAAGGTCTTCATCGGAACCTGGGCCATATTACACTTCTTTGTCAAGCATAGAGGGGAAGTATGAGTACCGGCTTACTGGCGTCCGCGATCTCGATTATTATCGTTTGCATCGGCGTGCTTGGCCTTATACTGAAGCGGAATCTCCTGATGAAGCTATTAAGTCTGAATATAGTAAATACGGCGACGATTCTTTTCTTCGTCCTGATCGTTTACAGCCCCGGGGATAGAGCGCCGATAGACCCGTCTCCCGGACTTCAATACGCCGATCCACTACCTCAGGCTCTCGTACTCACCTCGATAGTTATTAATTTCGGGGTCCTCGCCCTTTCCCTGCTGTTTACCATGGTACTGGTAAAGCGTTACCACACGCTTGACCTGATAAAAATTGAGGGTTTCGTCAAACGGGAGTTCGAGGAGGAAAAGTCGTGACCGCTCTGCTTGTGGGGGTTAGCTCTTACCTTTGCGCGGGGATTTTGAGCATCCTCTTTTCTCGCTATAGGTTCTGGTTTGGTCTGATAGGCTGGTTGGGTGGGCTGACCGGAGTTTCTTTCGGTATATCTTCCTATCTCGGTTCGGGCCCGCTCGTGAGCACGCTGGGCAGGTGGGGGATTCTGGGGATCGAGATAGTGATAGACGAGACCACCCTCCTGTTTGCCGGGCTGGTGGTACTCCTAAATCTTTTTACTCTGATTTATCTCCGGAGTTCGAAAAAAGGAGTATTCTATTGCCTTTATAACTTCCTTCTGGCCACGACGTTTTCTCTTGCTTTTTCTCACGACCTGTTTAACCTCTACGTGACGATAGAGTTCATGTCACTGGTTTCCATCCTATTGATCGGATACGAGCGTAAAGCCTATCAGATTTATGCCGGAGCGAAGTACCTTATCATCTCCTCGCTGGCCATGAGCCTTTACCTCATCGGTCTGGGGTTTGTCTACAGGGCCGGAGGCAATCTCGGAATTGGGGAGCTGACTCGCTCTCTGGAAGGGACCGAAGAATTCAGTCTCTCTCTGGGACTGGGGCTTATGTTTGCCGGACTGGCAGTTAAGGGTGGCGTTTTTCTCTTTAGCATGTGGTTGCCCGACGCCCATTCCTACAGCAATACGGTGGTCTCGGCCCTTCTTTCCGGAATGGCAGTTAAGTCCGGTCTAATTGGAATAATCCGGGTCTCGGAAATGCTCGATCGGGGACAGCTGTTACTCGTGCTTGGTGCTCTGACCGGTATATCGGGCGCAATCTTTGCTCTCATGAGTAACAGACCGAAAAAAATACTGGCCCATTCGACGATTTCCCAGGTAGGTTATATCCTCCTCGGTATTGGTACGGGTACGCCCGTCGGAATTCTTGCTGCCTCGCTCCATTTATTTTTTCACGGTCTTTTCAAGGCTTTGCTCTTTCTATCCGTGGGGGCGGCCGGTATCGGTGGGAGTAATATCGAGAGGGCTAAAGACTTTTCGCTTCCCTGGACCAGCAAGATCGGGTTGCTGGTTGGTTCGGTTTCGATAATGGCAATTCCACCCTTTAACAAATACTTCAGCAAGACGCTTCTCGTCGAGCAGGTAAACCAGGAGTGGGTCTGGTTTGCTATGCTGGCTATCGGGTTCGGCACGGTACTGTATACTTTGAAACTTGGCTGGGCGTTAATTTTTGAGGCCCAGACTGATAGGGCTGGCGAGAACGACCTGTCGATAGTGGCCTTCGCAGTGGCCGTTGGTTTGTCCGGATTTCTGGCCTGGGTTATACTGGGCAGCGCGGAGGTCGCCCACTTGCTGAGTCCGCATCACCTGATTACTTACCTTTCCATCCCTCTCCTTGGTGGATTGGCGCTGTTGGGTTTAAGGAAGAGATTGAGCAGTTTATCCGCCCCTTATTTTCCCTTCAGCCTGGAGAACTCACTCGTTTCCCTGTTCACGGGTTTCCTGGTTATCGAACTGATTTTGTTTCTTAATTAACTCGTTTGTCTTAAAACCGATGTAGCTTTCCTTGTACGATAAGCAGGCGTTCCAGTGCTGCCGTCATGATCGGTGGTAGCAGCAGAAGTTCTCACGCCCCGGAGGGCTTGCCGGGCCTGACGCTTGTTCATCCATAACAATAGCAGCCGGGGCTCCCACTCCCCGGCGAAACGGAACAAGCAACTTTAAACCCGCAGATAAAGATAGCAGGCCGGATCCCCGTGCCCGGCCGATCGGTTAACAAAACGAGCCACCTTTTTTGTAGCGGGAGCCTTCAGGCTTCCATA
>JAGXKX010000029.1 GCA_018335015.1 Candidatus Bipolaricaulota bacterium | reverse complement strand
CCGGCCGCCCGCCTCTAGTACCTAGTACGAGGTTGGGGCCCGTGACTTTGTGCGCCCGCCTTCCGGCGGGGTTACCCTTCTCGGGACCTTCTTGGCACCTCCGAGAGAAGCTCGACTTTCAAGGAACTTTTCGTGTTCTTTTCCCTTAGCTTCTGCTTTATATTATACCTAGGAAAAAAGTTTTTAGACATCGCGTTTTTTTAGTTTGCTCATCATTTTACTAAAGGAGGCGTAATTTACCAGCAACTAGTTCATTTTCTCCTACTGACCCTCCCCTACCTACCTGGAAATCGATTTAACCTTAAAAGCTTGAATATATGAAAAATCCTGGCAGCCAGGTAGGTAGGGGATGATAGAAGCAATTGGACACCTAAGTGACCGTCATCTCGGATACGGAGAATTTCACTAAAGAGGTAGATCTCAAAGTCGACTGTAGCTCCGATAGTCAGTCGGGGATGCACAAACTGATACTAAAAAGGTCGGAGCCTTCCTAAAAAAGAATAAAATGATAAAGACTACGAGCTTCATAGGAAGTAAGCGAAATAAGCGACGGAGGCCAGAGAAAACACCTTGGCGACCTTCGCGAATATTATCACCGCGAGTCCAAACCTAATCTCCAGTGCTTCGATTGCAAATAATGCTGCTCCAGTCATGAGGGTGCCCAGGAAGGGTATAGGAAAAAACGACAGTCCGAACACCGTGAGGTAGTCGTATCCGTAGGTATCGATCAGCCTGGAAATCACCTTACCCCTCTTTTCCTTTGATTTCAAAATTCCCATGTAGCTGTTACCCTGGCTGTCGGAAAAGTTATTCAGTCTGGCTAAATGTCGTCTAAACCAGGGGAATTTCAATCGAAGGTAGGC
Organism: Candidatus Bipolaricaulota bacterium; assembly: GCA_018335015.1. Lineage (GTDB taxonomy): Bacteria > Bipolaricaulota > Bipolaricaulia > M55B111 > M55B111 > JAGXLP01. The sequence goes on along the minus strand of JAGXKX010000029.1, from coordinate 18,021 downwards.
TCTAAAATGTCTTATTTTCTTGTCCGGGAGGAGTATATTGATCGGTACGTAGAGCACAAATAAGCCCCAGAGGTTTATTCCAAGTGCCACGGCAAGGGAAAAGATCATCGCCTCGTGGTTCAGGAAGCGGCGAAACAGGATCTGGTCGGATGTTAGCCACCACTGAAAAAACAGGTTTGACACGCGTGCTAACTTTTCTATGAACATCGCGATCCTCTTCTTGCCGAACTCTGAGAGAACCCGGCTACACTACTTGAGCTTTCAGCGAAATTCTAGGATGTTTTACCGAGGGTTTTGAGGGTAATTTTAAAGTTGCCTCCGCACTGGTGAAACTGAAAGTAGATTACGGGTGTCAGAAAAAACCGATCACTTCAAAACCTTTAAAAAGCCCAAAGGCAAACAATGCTGCCGCCGTAGGAGACGCGACCCAACCTACAACGATCTTCGTTATTTTCCTCAGACTTACCGTTTTAACTCCCTTTACTAACCCCACACCTATCACGGCTCCCACGATCGCCTGTGATGTCGAGACGGGGATACCGATACTTGCGAAAAAGTTGACGGCACCGGCGGCGGATAATTGAGCAGCCACTGCAGAGAGAGGGTCAAGGCTCGTTATGCCCTTACCTACTGTCTCCGTTACCTTCTTCCCGTAAGTTAGCGTGCCCGCGGAGACTGCTGCTCCGGCCAGCAGCGCCAGCCAGGTCTTGTCAATACCGAGGGCGGCCAGAGGTCCTACTGATGTCCCCACTGTATTCGCTCCCAGAGAAAACGCCACGTAGCCCCCGGAAGCTATAACCAGGTAGCTCAGTATTCTGTCCCATAAGAATACCAGTTTTACGCGTTTCAGGAAAAATGCCAGGATGTGGTAGAGAAAGAAACTGATCACGGCGGTCAAAGGAGGATTTAATACCCAGACTTCTACTATAGTGATTATCTGTCCCAAATTAACTTCGCTCCCCATTCCAAGAGCAGCCCCTATAACGCCACCCACTATGGCTTGTGAGGTGGAGACAGGTATCTTGAAAAAGGTTGCCGCGGTGACGAAGATCCCGGCGGAGAACATGGCGATAAATACTGCTTTCATGTTGAGAGGGCTTGCTGCCACGCCCTTCCCGATAGTTTCCATTACCTGGTGGCTCTGAAACAGAGCTCCCAGGACGACAAATATTGCCACCAGATAGATCATCTTCCGGTAGGATATTAGTCCTGACCCTACCGGTATTCCCATGCAGTTGGCCGTGTCGTTTGCCCCGATGTTCCAGCCAACGTAAACGCCGACCAGGAGCAGCAAGATCAGCATATTATCACTTACCTAATTACCCTTTCGTTCGACTTCGATTTTCTGACATTCGTTTTGTCCGGATTTTATTTAAATTAGGTGTAAGTATAAGCAACTGTATCGTGCGGATTCCAACCATACGGGGATGTAAGCCCCGGCTAAATGATACGTGAAAGTAGAAGCTAAAGTTTCCCCCCTTCAGCTTCTCATAAGTTAACATAGTATATATACGACTATAATTTAAATATACTACAATGAAGATAAAAATCAATGCGCCGGGACTGAGTCTTTCGGAGATGTAACGTTCGAGAATTTTTACGATCCGACCAGGTTTTGAACCCTTTTATTCTTGTTCAGATTTAACTTAAGTATACGCCAACTCGGTGTTCAAATATCTGGGGGCTCAGTATAGTTTGTCTCGGTTATTTCACCATTGTTTCAAAGGGAGTCGTAATTCATGAGCGAGGAATCATTTAGCTTCACCATCCCCTGCCGCTTACATGTCAACTGATTTAACCTTTAAAACATAGTAGTAGATAGAATCCCGGCAGCCATGTAAGCGGCAGGGGATGGCAGGTAAGGCCTAGTAAATTAGTATGGCAGTGGTGAAAGAACCGAGTTGTTAGAGATCCAGACAGATGTCTTCACCTATTTAACTTACCTTGTACCTTTAAAATAACGGTTGTACCGATCTAGGATAAGATTAGAGGATATTATAACCGTTAGCTAAGCTGATTCTAACCAGGTTAGGGGCTGGAGCAATTTGAGTATTTACCCATCAAATGGGGGATATAAAATTCTGGTAGATTACACCAGGTTTAATCCAAGCTAACTCTATAAGGACAAGTAAACTATACCTATAGGCTGAACTACACTTTCCCGGACCCTGAAGAAATAAAAAGATACCACTCACTGGAGGCAAAGTCGCCTTAAATATTCACAGATCGGCGGCTTTTTCCGATCAGGGCTTGAAGTCGAGGATCTTTAACTGGATTTTTCAAGTGATTACCGTGACGGAAGTTACCTTCTAAGTTCTCTAAGTTATTGAAGTGACATGGACAGGGAACGTACTTCTGGCTTTACAGTGCCGCAAGGTATTGGTAAAAAGCTGTTTGTTCATTTAAATACAAAATACACTACCTGTAGATCTAGCAGAGCTGTTGGCTGGCCGGGTAGGTATAATGCTACCTGGTCAGCCCTAATCCTTTTTCTACAGGTTACGAAGAGATTTTGACCGTTACCCCAATAAAACCTCTATTGCCTCCTTTTTTACCCGGCGGATGGTGGGTCCGCCGGGTTTTTAACGTGGTGTATTTTATCAAATTGACGTATTCATCCCCGTGCACAGGACGGGGTATTCTGCGTAAATTATTAAATTTTGGAATCCGGTCCAGGGAATTATTTATTAAGCAGAAACCTTGGAGAAAAAGCCTTGTAGGGGTAGACTAACCGTTTGTACCCCACAAGGCTCTAGACATTTCGTATACCTAAATTTACCAGTAGTAATAGATGAGAAAATTTCTAAATAATTTTTTCTGCATTCCTGGTTCGAATGCTATTCAGCCGCCGTCGATTGGTTGTTTTGTTCGTTTGTCTCCTCCACATTGTCATCGATATCAACCTGACAGGTCAGGTCCTCCGGATCAAATTTATCCAGACCCAGGAGCGCTTTCCCGGAAAACTGTTCCTCGCCGGGAGCTAACTGGGTTGTGATAAAGTGGTTCTGTTTGTCTCCAATTTCCAATCTACCGCCAGTCGTGCCGGACTCTTCCTCGCCGACATTCTTGACTCTGGCGGAGCACTCTAGAAGTTCCACCGTCTCGGATTCGACACAAACCCTATCTCCCTCTTCGCAAACGGTTTCGTATTCATAGCAATAATCCCCATCCCAGCCGGTACATACTTCCTCGCATTCCGGTTCTTCCGTTTCGTACTCCTGACATACCTCTTCCGTCTTCTTCTCGCAATCGAAACTGCATACTAAGTCGGGTCCGTCGGAAGCCTCACCCTCAGCTTGCCTTTCCAGCGGAGATAAGGAGATCATTATATCTACCGGGCGAAGTTGATCCCCGTATTCGAGATTACCGTCTTCACTCATAACGGTTTCAATTATTTGCCCCATTCCCGGCTGGAAAGATCTTTCCCGGGGATCGCCGAAGTCGACCGGAAAATTGCCTTCTAACGTTTCTCGAGTATCAAGCGATCGACCGGCAAGATAATGGTTAAGAGAAGTATCTCCCTGGGGTACACCAATCCAGACCATTTCGCCGGACCGGAGTTCCCCTTCGTAGGATTCAAACTCCGGGTCGGTAAATACTCTCACGGGGACATCGAAGACCTTTTCCGGCAATGGCTCTCCAATAATTTGTCGATATTCTTCTCGAAACTCGTTCTCAAAAACCTTCAGCTCAAATTCTTCAGGGTAATTCTCATTTACGTACCTGGCGACTCCGCGAAGAAGCTCGGGATCGGTAGTACCTTCTTCCGGAACTGTATTCATGTATTCCCAGCCTAACCTGTCGGAAAGAGGCTCGAGGTCACTGGCCTCAATTGACCCACTTCCGTTGTGATCGGAGGCGAAATTTTGATAACCATTCTCGGCGAGATAGCCGAAATTGATCGCCGACACAGCCGGCCCTGACCAGAAATGTCCCCAGTCAGCTTTCGCTCTTTGCCCCAGAATCATCTCGCTGCCCATCCCTTCAAGCACAAATACAGGGTCCTCTTGGGCATTAACCGTACTCGGAAGGGGTGAAATTAGGACAAATAATATGGCACAAACGCAAACGGATTGAAAGGCTGAAATTTTTTTCATTTCTTACCTCCCTGTAAGCACACAGAAATTTGAGTAAAATCGTCTGAATTTTAGATTACCAATTAAAAGCTTTTAATGCAAATAAATATATTTTAAAAATCGATTCCAAATAGAAGCCTTTATATTTTTTCCTGGACCCGCTAGGTTGCGAAATATGAGTAGGTGTTCGCTTATAATCCAAAAATCAGGTTTTTAAAGTGAGAAAATGTCAGTCTTGCAGTTAAAAATAGGGAGGTTTTAGTTTGTAAGGGAAAAGGTAAGGGGCCCGGGGGAACGAACCCCTTACTTCTGTTACTTGTCTGTGAAAGATTTTTAGCCGCTCAGACTAAGCACGTACTGTTGTGCGGGACCGCTCAGTTTGACGGCTACCACCAGAAAAGTATTGCCTGGTACAGGGGCATTACCAATGGTAGTTAATGGTTCGGTTGTCGCCGGAGCATCGCATGAAACCTCTATACCACCACTTCCAGGTGTAACGGAGGCACAGAAGTTAAGCGTATTACTTACTACCAAAAGGACGTGAGATGAAGAGGGCCGATCCCAGGTAACTACGGACCTTAATTGACCGGGACCGTTGACCCAGTAAGCCGTGGCGGTGAAGCCGCTCCCGAGTGAACCTATCAGCATGGGATCAGCTACGTTACCGAGTTTTGGATTGTTCCTGCTTCCCTGTACTTCCAGGTCCGCCCCACTCCTCCTTAGCTGGTTTAGTACCTCTTGCGGGCTGGACCCAGGTGAAATACCCTGAAGTCTGGAAGGAAGTCGAGCTTGGCCCTGCCCGGGTTGGGGCTGTTGGTCCTCCTCGGGGGGCGGTTGCTCGCCTTCCGAGATTACGGAAATTTGGCCACACCGATACTCCTCTCTTTCTCCCATTTCGACTCGAACGCTGAATTCCCGCTCCCTGTCGTCGCGTCCACCTACGGTCACGGCAGTGGGCCTGTTATCGAGCTCGAAAGTGAAGGTCCTGGTTTGGTCCAACTCGACCGACCGGGGAGGCGAGAGCACCTTGATGCCTATCGGAAAACCACCCCGCTGAAACGTGAATTTGGAAATCCCGACTGGTCCTTTACATGATGTATTGCTAACTCTAACTCTAGTAGTCACGGCCATCGTAGTTTGGCCTGCCGTCATTAGTGCTAGTCCTATGAGCACAACGGCCACTAAAAGAAGGGTTTTTGTTTTCAGTTTGTTTGAAAACATATTATCATCTCCTCTTCCCTTAACTCCTCTTTTACGCTCCATCGAGTAGTTTTAAGTGAAAGATCCCGTTCAATAGCCTGGACTGAGATTATTTGACCACCGTATCCACGACAAAATCATTAAGTTAAAAAGATCTTCTCCAGGGTAATGATAATGATTGTTATATTCATTGCAAAAAACACTAGACACTACGCTTATAGAATGATCAGGAACAATACGTAAGGGTCACTTGAAGAGGGAAGCGAGAGTCAAGGGTCCTGTTCGACGGGGGTTATTGACTGTTGGCTTTTGGCGGGTCCGGAAAATATGATATTAGGGGAAAACCTAGGAGATGTTATTACAGTTTATTTAGTTCCACTCTTAGTATTTCGTAGTGTTCCCTTTCGTTTGAAGCCAGAAAGCCAAGTAACCTCCGGACCTCCTTATCCTCGAACTCGTCCCTAAGCTCCCTGTAAAACTCTTCCGCGTCGCGCTCCCCCTCTATCGCCTTTTTTATTATCTCTTTTGGAGTAGTTTTTTCGGAGATATTTTCCGGCAACTCTATTCCAGAACGTTCCGGTAGAGGAATTTCTTCGCCGGGAAAGAAATCGTCGAAAGTGGACCGCAACTTTTCCTCGTGTTCTTCTTCCTGAACTACAAATCTTTCAATTGTGGCTTTGGTTGTCTCGGGAAGATACTTTTCATGCAGGTTACGGTAGACCTCAGCCTCTTCGAGTTCGGTTTTTATGGCCCTCCCGAGCAATTCCTGAAGCGAGACTTCAAAATTGAACAGATCTGTGTGAGATGACTCTTTTTCCTCTTCCATCGTTTACCCCCTTCTTTACTATATAATACATTAAACTTTTGACCGATAGATTAGAACATTTGTTCCTTCGCAGGGTAACCGTTAGCCTATGAATTTTAATGGAGAGGGAACTCCCAGCCAATTTAATTTCGGGAAATGTCAAATAACCAAAATCTCGGATTAGGGTACTCCGGGTCAAATACCGCCTTTCGGGTTACGAGCAAACCCTTAGGTTTCTTCCTCCCGACTAGGACCCTCTGAAGGTCGATCTCGACCTTAATCGGGGTCTTCAGAAAATATCCGATTATTAAAAATTTTCTTTAACTTCAAATATTCGGCCTGGATATCCTAATATAAATCCTTAAGGTAGGAAAGCAGAGCGATCCTGATCACGGCAAAGGTCAGGGCACTGACGACCACAAAAGCCACTTCGGGAAAACTTGCAGATATCGCCAGGCCGAGGGCTGCTCCCGCTGCCGGGGGATGTTCTGCGTCGAAGAGAACCATGAAGAACGAGGCCGTCCCCACGGCTACGCCTCCGGCCACCCAGAGGGGACCAAAATACGAGCAGGCAAAACCGACTAAAGCTGCTATCAAACTTCCGCCAATTATGTTCCTGGTCCTGGCCGTTCTATTATGGGGAAGGCCAAAAACGGTAAAGGCGGTCGATCCGGCGGCAGCTATTAGGACCAACCCAACTATCCGGGTGAAAGTTATCAACAACAGAATCGATAGCCCCGCCCCCGCACTTTGCCAGAGGTAATTTCCCCACTTTTCTCTGAAACTCTTGCTGACGATTTTCATTCTATTAATAAAATTGGTCTTATGAGTTCCTTGCTCAATTCGGCCGGGTAAAAGATAATATTCAAAAGGAGCGTGAAGGTAAAGGGGGTCTCTCTGGCGGGTGGCTTTTTGGGCCAGTTTTGTAGGTGGGGATTGGGTAGACCTTCCTTTCTTTCCACCGGGGGCTTGAAAGACGACCTCCAATTTTTATAATAAAATTAGCAGAGTGAAGGTAGCTCTGCTAAATATCTAAGAAGTAACCACTGTAAAAATAAGTAAACATTATAGGAGGTGTAATTCATGGCTCTTCCTTCCGACCGCAGACGAAGAAACCGAACCCCATCTCCGTTTAACTCCGGAGGCTTCCTCGATGACCTTTTCCAGGATCTGGAGAACACCTTCTTCGGTGGAGGCACCGGCTTGAGTAGGCTGGGTAACACCGACATCTACGAGAAGGACGGCAAACTCCACTACGAGCTCGAACTTCCCGGACTGACCAAGGACCAGATAAGCATTCAGGCCAGGGACGACCAGTTGGTGGTCACCGGGGAGGTCGAACAACAGCAGGAAGGTAACGAAGTCGACTACCTCAGTCGCGGACGCCGCTACGGTCGATTCCGCAGGACTCTGCCCTTGCCCGAAGAGGTAGAGGACCCCGATAAACTCTCCGCCAGGTTCGAAAACGGCGTCCTCAAGATAACCGCCGAACTTAGCGAGTCCCTGGGCGAAGAGGAAGCCATCGACGTGGAGATCGAATAACTAAACCGACAGACCAAAAGGGCCGGAGTTTCCGGCCCTTTTAGGTAGTCCGTTAACCTTTTTTAACCTTAAAAAAACTTGACGCCTTAGCCGACGCTGGCACCCATCCGAACCCGATTCAACTTATCTACCTTAACGTCCCAGTAACCGACAAATAGGATAGTCGTCCCTCGGGCCTCCCGCAGTGAGGTGATAGAGATGAAAAGTGCGGAAGGCAAGTTTATCGTCGTCTCCAACGCCGAGCCCTACAAACACGAAGAGGGTAAGGACGATGAACCCGTCTGTAAAGAAGTGGAGGGCGGGCTGACCACGGCCATGAACCCTCAGATGAGGGACTCCGGCGGGGTCTGGATCGCCTACGGCAGAGGCGAGAAGGACTTCTCGGTAACAGACCCCGACGGCAAGGTAAAGGTCCCCGACTACCCCGAGATTCCCGAAGAGGATAAATACACCCTAAAGAGGCTAAACTTTCCGGACTCCCAGTACAGAAACTTCTACAGGGGCTATGCCAACCGGATACTGTGGCCGATATTCCACTCGTTTCCCACCAAGGCCGACCTCCGGAAGGAATACACTTATTGGAATGAGGGTTACCTTCCCTCCAACAAGAAATACGCTAAGGCAATCATTCATGCTTACCAGCCCGGAGACACCGTATGGGTTCACGACTACCACCTGGCCCTGGTACCCAAGCTGGTGAGAAACGAGTTACCCGAAGCGGAGATCGGCCTCTTCTGGCACATACCCTGGCCGCCCTGGGAGAGCTTCGGCAAGTTACCCCACCGGGAGGAGATCCTTAAGGGGTTGGCCGCGGCCGACCTTATCGGGTTACATCTGGAAAATTACGCCGACAACCTGCTTGAATGCGCGGAACGGGTCGGAGCTGACCTGGACCGGGGTGCAAAGAGGTTCCAGTTGGACGGGGAGGATACCCAGGTGGGTGCCTACCCGCTCGGGGTCGACTACCGGTTTTTTGACGGTACGGACACCGAAGGCAAAGAGGCCGACATAAGGGCCAAGTACAACTGCGACAACCTGATCCTGGGTGTCGACCGTCAGGACTACACCAAGGGTATTCCGGAACGGATCAGAGCCTTCGAGAAGTTCATCGAGGATAATCCGGGTCTGCGGGAAGAAGTAACCCTGATCCAGAGGACACCGCCTAGCAGGACCGGCATCGAAGAGTACCAGGTGGAGAAAAGCAAGATAAACGACCAGGTCTCGGAGTTCAACGGGAAGTTCGGAACCCACGACTGGACCCCGATCCAGCTTTTCTGGAAGGGAGTACCCCAGCGGGAGTTGATCGCCGAGTATCGGGCGGCGGACATAGGACTGGTCACTCCCGGGTTGGATGGGATGAACCTGGTGGCCAAGGAGTTCGTCGCCGCCAACGAGGAACCCAAGGTCCTGATCCTCTCCGAGTTTGCTGGCTCCAGCCGGCAGCTGGAAGAAGCCCTTCTGGTTAACCCCTATGACCCGGATCAGGTAGCCGAAGCGATAAAGGAGGGGCTGCGGATGCCGCGAGAAGAGAAGGAACGCAGGTGGCGTCGCCTACGGAAGAAAGTAAGGACCGAGGACCTTCCCAGCTGGGCCGAGAGCTTCCTTAAAGACCTGGAAAATGCCCGTCAGCTGCACTCGATGACCCGGTTTAGCTTTCCGGAGAGCGAACCCGAGAGGGGGTTGTCGTGACGTGGGTAGAGGGGGAGAGGTAAGGTAATTTTCCGGAATCAGTTTACCTGACATGGTTGCGGAAATAGTATACAACGCCTATAGGTGTGGTATACCCAGTATCTCTTTGAAATCACCTAAGTTGTCTTCGGCTTCTTTCAGTGCCTGTCTTACGTCGTAGCAACCATACTCATTGACCAATTTTTCTGCTTTTCGGGGCTTTAAGTGGTAGTTGACTATCATCCGTTTGGGAAGATTCGTGGAACAGGTTTCGCCCTCGCTCATCCTGTTAACCATCGCTTCTCTCGGGTTCTCTAATTTGTGCTTTTCCATGTACTCATTAAAAGTACAGGGATCTTCCGGCAAGAAGGGCCTGTAGCCGACGCTCGGTCCGTCAGTCGAACCCCACCAGTTAAGGACTGCATTAACCAGACCTGTCGGTTCGTTTTTTATCCCGGCTGAGTTGTTCGATATCTTGCTATATCGCACTACATTATTTGCCGAGTTGGTCCAGACCCCTAAATCGTTATTGCGTATATCCAAAAACTCGAATGTATTCCCACCGGAGTTGTCCAGGTAAATTCCGTAACTGTTGGACTCCGTATACGTTTCTCCGGATTCCGTGCTGGCTGAAGCAGAAACGTAAATGTCATTTAAATCTATATACCGATAAAGTGTTATTGGAAGAGTTCTCTAAGCTAATTCCGTAAGTATTAGCTATTGATTTGGCATCACCTTCTTCCGTAATGGCATTCGCTTTGCTTACGATTTTATCAAAATAGATATATTTGAACTTATTGTCATCGGAGTTGTCTTCCAGTCGGATTCCGTAACTGAAAACCTTTGCGTAGACATCCGTTGGACCCCCAAGAGGTCCTGCATAAGCTTTGCTGATTGGGACCGTCCGGAAACCTTCCGGAGAGTTAGAGCTGGTAACCCGCACCGTATCCGGCGTTTTCGGTATCCTCCAGAAGGAACGTATTGCCGATATTTAACCCGGATAGCCTGAAGTCAGTCTCGGCGAGGAAGTAGTTTAGCCTCACCGCCTTAGGGTCAAAATCCAGGGTTGAGTCAATATCCACGGCACCGAGTGAAGTAGAGGCCCCGAAAGACTGGGCGTAGTAGCTATCCTTTTTAAACAGGGAGCTGCTTCTGTAGTCAATTCCACCGGAAGTGTAATATAAGTCCAGTTCGGAGGAGAAACTATCCAGCAGGTTTGGTCCCGGGCCCAAGTAAAGGTCGTTCTCCCAGCCTCCTGAGAGGTCGGCATGACCAGTTAACCCAGTTGCTAGAAGAAATCAATCTAAATGAAATCTCGTTTACCGGGTATTAAATCTCTGTAAAACTTTTTGGGTTTTATGTTGCATTTAACCATTACAAAGTTCTTTCACCATCCCCCTACATCACTGTTTTGTCCTCCTGTGCCTCCTGCCTATTACCTGGCAACTAATTTTACCTTAAAATCCTACCAGTAGACGAAATCCGGCAGCTAGGTAAAAGGCAGGAGGCTTGAACTAAAAAATATAATGATTTCTCCTGTCCTTCACATTGCTTCCGACGGTGGTGAAAGAACTGAGCATTAGACAGTAAAAGAGAGGATGAACAAACTCTATGGCGCAATAGAGACGGGTGAAGTAGATGGTTCCAACCTGTCTTCCAGACTCAAATAAAGAGATGAAAAAATTGAGAATTCTTTTTGTAAGCGTTAACTGAAAAGGCTTCCTCGTCGGCCGTCGGCAACCACATTGCCCCGAATCCCAGCGAGGAGACTTCGAAGTTCAAATTCTCGGTACTGCAATATCAACCACCTCTTGTTTGAAACCCATATTCTAAAAAATAAGGTACCCGGAGATTGGTTTAAAAAACACCTTTCCAAGGGTTTACATATGTGCTTGATTGTCGGAGAATTTTTCAACGTTTTCATCGTCCTCGTTGAAGCATTGTCGAACATACTAAAATCCCGTTTTCCTTGAAGTGAGGAATGTTAAACAGTTGAAAAATTTTGACATCGAAGTTAGCCATCGGTCCAGCTGGTCGTTGATCATATTTGCATTCGTCTTCCTCAGCGGGGGCATAATGCAGCTGCGGGGAGCCCTGCTTCCCAACTTCCAAGCCACTTTTGGCGTCTCGGAGAGCCTGCTCGGACTCGTGGCACCTATGGGAACCCTTGGCTTTACTATTACCGTATTAACAACAGGCCTGGCCGCCGGTCACCTGCCGGTAAAGAAATTCATGCTTGCCGGGGCAGTCATCACCACGGCCGGGACTTTCTTGATGGGGCTTTCCTCCCTCTATCCGTTGCTTTTGTTGTTTTTGGTGGTTCGGGGCTTGGGTACAGGGCTCTTTAGAGGGTTGGACCGTCCTCTCCTCAACCACCTCTATCCCGGAAAGTTCGGACGAATCTACAACCTTCACGCTGCATCCTGGGCCCTCGGAGCCGCCAGCGGGCCCTTGTTTGCCAACTTGATACTGAGACTTACCGGTAACTGGAGGACCGTCTACTTGTTCTACGGTATCCTTCTCGTTCCGCTCTTCCTCTTTCTGTTCAACAAGGAGCTGGATACGTCAGAATTTGAAGAGACTCGGCTTTCCCTGGAGAAATTAAAGCGGATAAGTCGCAAAACGGAGATACTTGGGATGTTTATTGGAATAGTCCTGAACGTGGGGATCGAAGCAATCTTCTTCACCTGGCTTCCTTACTATCTGAGCGGGATCTTTAGCCACGAATTCGGCAATACGGCTCTCACCTTTTTCTTGCTTGCCTACGTGCCCGGTAGGTTGATTAGCGGCTGGCTTGCGGAAAAGCTAGACTTATCTTTCCTGGCCCTGTTGAATTCTTTATTCATAGCCGTACTGTTGGCTATGGCGTTTTTCTTCACCACGGGCTATCTTCAAGTAGCGTTTATTCTCCTGAGCGGCTTTTCCCTCTCCAGCAACTTTCCCACTCTGCTGTCATTGGGAACCAAGACCTCCCCGAAGCTAAGCGGCCCCATAAACGCCCTGGCCATGACCTGCTCGGCCCTGGCCTTATCAGCCTTCCCTCCGCTGGTAGGGCTAATAACGGATTACATATCCATCGCCGTAGCCATGAAACTAACGGTGGTGCTGGCGGTAGGTTTGGTTTTAAATCTAGTCGTTTTACGGGCTAGACTTGCCGATTAAAACTTAGGGGTCGGTTCTTTATGAGGCTGTTATATAGATAGATGGTCAAAGAATTATCAGGTGTGGTCACAGCAGGTGAGGCTCCTTGTATTCAGGCTTCGGTAAACTCGTAATCAGTTGGATTCGATCCCAATTCCTCTCAGATTTCAAACTGGAATTTTACCATTGAGACGATATTAACGTTTGGATGGGGGTATATTGTATGACAATAACAGCCGAGACTTGTAGGAAGAGGCGAAAGTAAGTTTGCTTAGTCAGCAAGGTAGTAATAATCAGAAAGAAGCGAATTTTCCGTGCCCACTGGGAACTACTCAATGCAACAATAATATCGTGAATCTCCTATTGCTAACCACCAACAATTGGGACTGAGAGCTGATATAGAACCGCTATAGTTCTACCGAAGAATACCAGGGAAGACAGGTTACAAAGGTGAGAATGAGACCCGTCTCGAAACTTGTATTAATCCACCTAATTTGATATAAACATTAACTGTAAGAGCTAACCCAAACCCTATCTCTCTAAATACCACATGAGACTTCCAAGGTGCGCCGAGCGGTCGATCGAGGTCGCGAAAAGTAAGAAATCGCCGTATAGGCGCACGCGTTAGCCCAAAGTACTGCCTAATAGGTACAGAGCGTTAATTCACCTATCTAACGGTTGCAGTCGAGTGATCGATTAACAAAGGCCTACTCGGGAAGCCCTTAAGTCGTTCCTGAAATTAGCCGTTAGTACGGAAATTTGGGGCTGAATGTTCACGAGAGGTGATCTCCAATGGGCTGGCGAAAATTTAGAGCAGTAAGTCTGGTTCTCCTGATCCTAGGTCTAGTGGTCCTGCACGGGGCCGGACAGTCGAGACGGCAAGCAAAAATTGAAGTACGGCCTACAAATCCAACCGAAGATGATTCTATCACTCTCGTTCTTTCGGGCAAATGGCCGAACTCCTGTACCCCCGAATCTCCCCGAGTTAGAGCTATAGGTAACAGAGTAATGGTCGAGACGTCCAACCCAAGCGATGTCTGCCTGCAGACGATCACTCCGTGGGAACTTGAGGTACCCATCGGAGAGTTGTCCGCCGATACTTACCGGGTGATCATAACCTTCGAGGGGGAGATGATTGGGCAGGGGAGGTTCGAAGTCGAGGAAAGCGAGCCTGAACTCGTAGATCTCGAGGTTGAACCCTCCAGTCTCGGCCTGGGTGTAGGAGAGCAGAAACAGCTGACCAGCTGGGCAATATACCATCATAACGGGTTGGGTGAAAAGAAAGATGTAACCGACGAAGCACGCTGGCGTTCTTCAGATACTTCCGTGGCCGTAGTATCCAAAGGACTGGTAAGTGGAAAAGGTCCAGGAGAGGCCCGAATAAACGCCATTTACGAAGGAGAAAGGGATAGTGCCGTAGTTGCCGTAAAGGCCGAAGAATATTTACTCACCGTGGATATACAGGGAGAAGGAAAAGTGCGGAATGGGGGGATCGATTGTCCTCCAGACTGTTCCGAGGCTTATCCTGCTGGTAGCAGGTTGAGTCTAACAGCCGAGGCTCCGCCGGGCTGGGAATTTAACCAGTGGAAAGGCTGCGACCTGGGGACCCATGCCGGCGAGTGCGGCCTGAAAATGGACGAAGACAAGAAGGTACTCGCAATCTTCGAGGAAAAGTCGGACATAGGGGAGGCAAAGGTCGAAATCATACCTCCCTCTCCCACCACGGAAGACCCGATAACCATAGAAGTCTTCGGGACCTGGCCCAACAGCTGTGTCCCTAACTACGAAGATTATCAGGTAGATGAGGATAAAGAAACCATCGAGATCGACACCATAAACGAATCGGAAGCCTGCCTGACGGCCCTCACTGATTACCGGTTCGAAGTGGAGGTTGGCGCCTTACCGGCCGGAGAATACTCGGTAACCGTTTCCTACCGCTCTCCGCCCCAAGATTTAGACGAGCAGATCATAGGAAGTGAGAGGTTCGAAATAATAAAAGAGTCGGGGGAATGTGTCCTAAAGGTTACTTCCAAACAAGGGGGGACAACGGAACCCGAACTTGATGACCACACCCACCCCTGTGGAGAGATGGTAGAGGTGGAAGCCATCCCTGCCGAGAGTTGGGAATTCACCGGCTGGGAACTGACCGGAAGCGTGGCCGATCAATTTCCGCCCTTCCCCGACGATAACCCTATCACGTTTGAGCTTCGAAAAGACAGCGAGTTTGACTACGATGCCGGTCTATTCGCACATTTTGCACAGGTCGAGGAGCCTAAACCCCCGTCGGCCAGAGAGGTTAACGTAGAAATACTGCCGAAGGACGCTGAACCGGGCGAACCCGCCACTGTCCACGTCTATGGCACCTGGGAAAACGGCTGCATTCCACGGTACGACGACCTCGAGGTCGACTTCTATGGGCCAGGAATCATGATTAATACGATCAACGAGTCCGAACACTGCACCATGGCTCTCATGAATTTCGACTTGAAAGCCGACGTTAAAGAACTACCGACCGCTTTCCACGTGGACGTCTACTACGAAGACATATCACAGGATACTCTGGAATTAATTGCCTCCGAGTGGTTTAGCCAGTAGGTAAATACAACGTCTGTGAACTGGGGGTCGATCCGAGGGAAAGCTTGGCAAACCTGCTGGATCGCCCCTTACTGTTCCAGTTTGCCTTGAGGGAGTATATTAATATACAGATCTAGCAACTTCCTGGATGGAAAATCTGTGAGGGCACGGGAGATGAATATACTAGCTCCCGGGGCTGTACTTCATACAAACTTTTGTAGTGAGTTTGGATTAAAAGTGATTATAAGTGATTTTGGATTAACTTATGTGGCGAATTGTTAAAACTGCAGGCTTTTGAATCAGCCGAATACTGATATTTGGTCTTAAACATTTCATTAATATGCGGTCGTATTGATCTTTCTTTTTCATCTTGGGTCAATGCTTGTGGTTCGGGAGCGATGCCATCGGACCGGAAACCTTCATCTTTAAAGCACGGGTAAAAATAGCAAAATTATTACGCAGAAGCCTTCTCAACTATGGTAGTGTATTACTGCATACAAAATATTAATCTTCCAATCGAGACAGTTAAGAGGCTATGTGGGTTTATCGTGATTCTTTAAAAATCCAGTAGCTTTTACTCTTTTTTACGCCAATCGCTATCGGTATCTTCTCTCACGTACACTCCTGCTGCCTTGTTATTCTCTTCATACGCCTCTTTGAAATTGCCCTCGATTGAATTACTAGCGATATCTACGCCCTCTCCTATCTCAACTGAGATTATGGCGTTGTCAAAAAACCCTCCCTCGCCGATTACTTCCACGCTATTAGGTACTACTACCGAAGTTAGGTCATTTTTATAGAATGCTGCTTGGCCGATCAGCTCCACGCTGTTAGGTATAGCAACTGAGGATAGGTCGTTTTCTTGGAAGGCCCCGTCCCTGATCTCTTTTACGCCATCCGGTATCTCAACTGCGGTTAGATTATTACCGAAGAATGCCAATTCGCCAGTCACTTTCACGCCCTCTTCTATTTTTACTGAGGTTAGGACATTTTTCGCGAAACTTCCCTTTTCAATCACTTTAACCCTGCCAGGTATCACCACCGTGGTTAGATTATTTTTATAGAATGCCGCTTCGCCGATTACTTCCACGCTGTTAGGTATAGCAACTGAGGATAGGTTGTTTTCTTGGAAGGCTCCTCCTCCAATCTCTTTTAGACCATCCGGTATCTCAACCTCGGTTAGGTTGTTATCGTAGAACGCTCCTGCTCCAATCACGCTCACGCTATTAGGTATATCAATGGAAGTTAGTTCATTCTTCGCAAATGCCGCTTCTCCAATGGCTTCCACGCCCTCTCCTATCTCAACCTCGGTTAGATTATTTTCATTGAAGGCCTGCTTGCCGACTTCTTTTACTCCGCCCGGTATCTTCACGGTGGTTAGTTCATTTCTGTAGAATGCTCCCAGCCCGATTTCTTTTAGGCCATCCGGTAACTCAATCGAGGCAAGGTTGTTTTCACTGAACGCCGCCCTTCCAATCACTTCTAGCCCCTCTCCTAGCTCAACCGATTCCAGGTCATTGTCGGCAAACGACATCATCCCGATCTTTTTAACGCTGTTCGGGATCTTAACTGAGGTCAGGTCATTTACACTGAACGCCCACGGTTTAATTTCTTTTACGCCATCCGGGATCTCGATCGAGGTCAAGTTACTCTCAGTGAACGCCTTCAATCCAATCTCCTTTACATCAACCCCGTCTATCCGAGCAGGAATGACTACGTCCAACCCTCCGGCAGTGTCATACCCCGTTATTGCTCCTGCATCAGGGTCAAATTCGAAATTACCCGGATCGGTTACTCCATTTTTCTCGGCCAAAACGGACTGTGTTGAATAAATGCAGATGGAAATCAAAATGGCCGTCAGGATAATCGACAAAATTTTAGCTCCGTTTTTTTCTTGGTATCTTTTGACCATAACTGCCTCCCCTCCCCGGTTACCAGAGAGTAACTAATAATGTGTGTAGGGTCGATCTTTAACGAACCTAGTTACTTGCCGCTATCATCTACTTTACTTCAATTCAGTCGTTTTTCCAAACTTCCGGCTAGAGCCCTGCCAACTCCGTGACAACTATTAGGTTGAAAAGCAAAGAGTAGGAGTAAAAGAACGACTCAACCACACCGTTGATAGGATTTACTGGTTTTTTCGTTTTTCACATAGAAGTTATAATTTCTACTGATGCACTCTTACCTAAGGTATTCAGTTAGGGCTTTGGGGAAAATTTAACCCAGTGACGGGTTGGTAAAATACCCCACGTACTCTCTCTGAGCCAAAGAAAGTATAAAGTCGTGGAAGCAGGTTATTCGTGGGGTTGTAGAAACCGCTGGTTAGGGTCTATTCTTGCGTCTAAAATTGAAAACACCTATAGTGATTATGGACTTTTTAAATGTATTTCGGTTTTGGCCGTTTGGTTCAGTAAATTTTGGACCAAATCAACTATCAGACATCTGGGGAGGTTTAACCTAGAAATGACTGATGCAACGAGGCTTACTAAAGCAGTACCGGTGTTAATCCTATCTCTTTTGGTTCTTTTCCTGGGAGGGGCGGCGATCTCAGCTGAAGAAGATGTCGCCGATCTGCAGAACTTGCACTTCATAGCGGACGGGGAATACGAAGGACAAGACGCGGCCTTCGAGTACTGGTTCCGGGATATCGGAACCGACAAGGAGTGTTTTCGTATGCTGACGGTCACCAATGACGACGACCAGGAAGTTCTGGAGTGGATCGTGAAGAAGGAAAGCGAAGAAGCATACTACAGGGATAGGGATACCACAGGCTGGAATTGGCAGCCGGTCCCTTACATGGAGAGTCTCTATGCCCGGATGTCGGAGCCGATTTTGGATGCAGAGGGTGCCGAATTCTGGCGCTCGATTGAAGGTGAAGAGGAGTACATGGTAATGGAGGTAGGAGAAGACCAGGAAGAGGAGAAAGTAAGGATATACGAGGTGAAGGTAGACGAGCCGATCGAGGATTCGGTCTTCGATCCCTACAGCGGGTGATTTTATCTCTACCAACGAAAT
>JAGXKX010000028.1 GCA_018335015.1 Candidatus Bipolaricaulota bacterium | reverse complement strand
AGGTCACGGACAGAGTACCGGAAGGAACGGTCTTTATCCCATTCCATTTCGCCGAAGCAGCGGCAAACCGACTTACTAATCCAGAACTGGACCCAATCGCCAAGATACCCGAATTGAAGGTAGCTGCGGTGGATGTAGAAAAAATTAATTAAAATTTACCCTTCCCCACCCTGGCCCACTCCAGGGTGGGATTTGAATCAACCAAAGAAATTGTTTTATGAGAGCAAACATCTTAGTTAAATTCTTGAGGATTAACTTCATTATTTTTCTGTGAATTCTCTGCTCCTTATCGGGCAACTGATTTAACCTTTAAAATTTAGTAGTACACAGTTCTTTCACCATCCCCGTACATCATTGTTTTGTCCTCCTGTGCCTCCTGCCTATTACCTGGCAACTGATTTAACCTTAAAACCCTACCAGTAGACGAAATCCCGGCAGCCAGGTAATAGGCAGGAGGCTTGAACTAAAAAATATAGTGATTTCTCCTGTCCTTCACATCGCTTCCGACGGTGGTGAAAGAACTGTGTAGTAGACAAAATCCGGCAGCCAGGTAAGGAGCAGAGATCAGTTATTCAGACCAAACGGTTAAATCAGCCGTTGGCCAAGAACCCGGGGCCAAAGGGGTTTTTTACTTTATTCAAGCATTAACTTTTTATTCTAATTCATTTCAGTTTCGCTTAGTTGAAATCTGTTCGAAAAAAATATTGAAGAAGGCTCACGATAAATTTATACTATCCAAATCCTCCCGAGTATTTACGTTATAAAAACAATTAGACGGAATCTTCCCACCTTCCACCAACTCCTCGACCGAAACTTCTTTTACGCGATCCAGCTGATCGAGAAAATCGGTGATCTTCCTGGTTCCTCCTTCCAGAATATTCTCAATCCGAAATAGCACGCTGCTATGGTAGAGAGCTGTTAGCGGTTCCAGGTATCCGGACCTCCACTGAGGTATTACCACTTCTGTACCTTCATCGGCTCGGAGAAGTAGTTCGTCTACGATTCGGGGGTCCAGGTAAGGCAGATCGCAAGCTGACACGAACAGCCAGTCGTGTTCGGCGTGGGTGAGGGCTGAATATATCGCGCCGAGAGGCCCTCCTTCCGATACGAGGTCGGGCCTGGCAGGAAGATCGTATTCGTCTTCCGGGTCGATCTGGAGGAAAAGGTCTTCGCTTTTGCCTTCAAGCTTGTCCCATATCACCTTATACAGTGGTCGCTCGCCGATTTTCACCCGGGTCTTGTCCGCCCCAAACCGGCTGGCGTCGCCACCGCAAAGAATTGCTATCGATAGATCAGTCATCCCCGCTACGGGAGGCGTAAATTACCTCGCCAGCTCCCTCCCTCGGATAGAGTCCCGGGGTATTCTCGATAATACCGGCAAAGTCCCGCCCGTAAAGTACTTCCTGAAACTTCTCCCCGACCGAACTTTTCAGAAGGTCCTCCCGACAGAGAAAGTCGTATTCCTCGTGCTGCAGTTTTAGGAAACCGAGACCCTTAGCTTCGGCAACCGACCTTATACCAACCCCCGCTCTCGCTTTACCGTCCCTGACCGCCGACGCCACGGCGTTGTGTGTCGAAAGCTCCACTTCGTAACCGGGAATCTTACGCCTGAGTTCGGCTATCTCGGTTCCCAGCCCCTCGGCTACCTTCCCCAGCAGGTGATCGAACAGGATTCTCGTCCCGGAACCGGAGGTTCGATTTACAATCCGGAGGTCTTTCTCGACGAGATCCTCGAGGGAACTTATTTCGTCCGGATTATCGGGAGGTAAAATAAGACCCTGCTCCCTCCCGTATCCCCGCAAAAGCTTTACTCCTTCCAGCTGACGGTCTTCTATCAGCGGTACGTTGTAACCATCCTCGCTCCAGACGTGGATACCGGCAACGTCGGCGACGTCGTTCTCAATAGCCTGAACGCCCCCCAGGGAGCCCCGGCTAAGCGACCGGACTTCGAACGGCAGAAGCTCCAGAAGCCGATTCAGGCCGACACAATTACTGCCGATAAACAGTAATTTCGGTAGATCTACGTCACCTGTCAACAGGTTAACGTCTACATCTTCGTTTCTTTCCAGGTAATTTACGCCCTCCGGAATCTTCACGTAACCGTCCGCCTGGGATAGCAAGGTTACGGCGCCGCTCACTTTGTTGATCGGATAGGCCCGGCTCTCTCCTCCTCTATCGACTATCCCGACGAATTTCTGTTCCAACCTGCCACCTTCCGAAGTCGTCCGCTCGGTCAACTTTGCCTCTAGCGAGGTGTTTTCGGGCTCCTTTTCCCCCGCCAGCTTTCTAATCAGGGGAACGACGAAATTCATGTAGACGACGTAAGCGGAAGACGGATTGCCCGGTAAACCGAAGAACGGGGTTCCGTCGAGGTCGGCCAGGACCGTGGGCTTGCCCGGCTTTATCTTTACGCCGTGAGCGAGCAGCTTCCCCCTATCTTCCAGGAGGTCGTAGACCATATCGTGGGGACCCGCGCTGGTACTGCCCGAGGAAATAAGCACGTCGTATTCCTTCTCCAGCCCACGATCTATCATCTCCCCCATTTCGTCCAGGTCGTCGTTAACGATTCCCATGCCGTGGGGGCGCCCTCCGGCTTCCTTTACGCCGGCGATAAGAAGGGACGAATTTACGTCGTAGATGGTCGCCTCGGGAAGCTCCCCTCCGGGAGAAACCAGTTCCGGACCGGTGGAGATAACCCCGACTTCGGGCGGTCTCTCGACTTCCACGTCCTCCAGGCCCGAGGCGGCCAGTTTGGCGATTTCCAGGGGCGTCAACTCCTTTCCTTTCCGAATTATCAAATCTCCCGTGGCGATATCCGTACCGGCCGATAGGACGTTTTCACCCGGAACCACGGACGATTTCACCAGGAGATCGTCGCCGTTCCGTTCGGTGTCTTCAACCATTTCAACGGCGTTTGCTCCAGCAGGGATTCCGGCACCGGTAGGAATTTCAACGGTTTCCCCTTCGGTCACCACCAGCGAGGACTTCTCACCAATTTTTACCTCTCCCCCGATACTCAGCCGGTTAGGGTTCTCTTCGTCCGCCCCGTACGTGTCGGACGCCACAACGGCATAGCCGTCCATAAGCGATCGACTGAACGGGGGCACGTCCGACCGTGCATAGACGTTTTCTGCGGTTACCTCACCGAGTGCGCCTTCCAGGGGAACTCGTTCCGTTTTTCGCTCGAGCGAGAAGCCTTCGATCAGTTTCCGAAACTCCTCCGGATCTATTAGATCTCTAAATTCCTTTCTCATTCCCTACCTCCAATAATGCAATTCCACGCTCTTCCCCGCGGCGACCCCTTCCGAGTCCTCGGGGACCAGGACGAACCCATCGCTTCTGGTTACGCTGGACAGCACGCCGGATCCGGCTACTCTAATCGGGTAGGCCTCGCCGTCTTCGACCTTTACCCTGACCAGACTGAGACTTCCCAGTTTGGAAGATATCTTCTTTTTCAGTTTAACGGTAGCGGTTTTATCCTCACCTTCGTCCCCTATCAAATATTGGATCAGCGATTTCAGAAAGAAGTAGGCAACTGCAAGAGCCGCCACTGGGTACCCGGGTAACACGAGAACGGGAGTATCCCCGATTAGTGCAAGCGCCGCCGGTTTTCCGGGTTGAACTGCGACTCCATGAACCAAGACCTCACCTTCGTCCTCGAGCACTTCGATTATCCTGTCCCGGCGGCCTACGGAACTACCCCCTATAAATACGACCGCGTCACTTTCTTCCAGACTACTGTTCAGGGCAGAACGCAGATCTTCCGGTCGGTCGCTGAGTACTTCTCTTTCCTCCGGCTCTCCACCCCACCGTCTGACGCAACCGGCTATCATTATTCCGTTCGACTGCACCGCCTCTCCCGGTCCGGGTTCTTCTCCCGGCGACACGAGTTCTTCTCCCGTCGGGATTACAGCAACCGTCGGTTTTGGTGACAGTTTCAGGGATTCTATGCCGAGCGACCTCAACAATCCCAGGTGCGACGGCCCAATTCGGGATCCTTTTTCGATCAACAGGTCCCCTTCGTTCACGTCCTCTCCCACGGGGCTGACGTTGTCCCCGGGGGCCAGAGGAGCGTATACTTCGAGATCGTCGCCCGTCTTTCTGGTGTCTTCGATCTTCAGAACAGCGTCTGCTTCGTCCGGGACGCTCCCGCCAGTATGCACCGGCGCTGCTACGCCAGGTGAGACAGCATCACCTACCTTCATCCTGTTGGGAGACGATTCACTTGCTCCAAAAGTATCCGAGGCTTTGACGGCAAAACCGTCCATCGCGGCCCGGCGATAGTGGGGCGCGGGTCGGGGGGCGTAAACGTCTTCGCCGGCTATCCTCCCGTCCGATTCAGAAAGAGGAGCAGTCTCAATTCTACCGAGGTGCTCCAGGAGGGAAAAAAACTTCTTTTTTGCTTCCTCGACTCTAGTTAGAGATTTAAAGCCTTTCTCTTTCACGCTAGCCCCCGATCTCCGACATCTCTCCTGCGGTCTCATCGTGCTTTTCCCACTTATGGCCGTAGGGCTTGTCCTTTATTATTTTGCGTAACCGTGAGGAAATATCGTCCACGGAAGTATCCTCGTTTATTTCCAGATCGTACTCCTCGTCCCGGGCGAGACAGGGCCGAACCCTGCCCCTGGAAGTAATTCGAATTCGATTACAACCATCACAGAAACTCTTGCTCAAGGGAAATATAAATCCTACTTTGCCGGAAAGGTCACCCCGGGAGGCTCGAAAATATTCGGCCGGTCCGTTGCCTCTAAGACCGGAAACCTTTTCCAGCGACCATACCCTCTCAACATCTCTTTTAACTTCGTCCAGCGGCTTTGGATCGATAGCTCCCCCTGCTGCCTCACCCATGGGCATGAGCTCGATGAACCTCAATACGAGACCTTCTTCTGCCGCAAACTCCATAAGGGGGGCTATTTCCGATTCGTTTACCCCTTTCATAACAACCGTATTTAATTTTACTGGTTCAAGCCCGGCTTCTTTTGCCGCTTCGATTCCGGCAAGGACTGAACTCAGCTCTCCACCTCTCGTTATCTCGGCAAATACCTCCGGATCGATGGCGTCAATGCTGATATTTACCCTGTTTAGACCCGCCTTAGATAGATCTTTAGCCACCCCGGATAGGGACGACCCATTCGTGGTTAGCGAGAGTTCATCGATCCCCTCAATTTCATCCACCATTTCTACCAGACCGGGTAAATCCTTCCGGGTCAGAGGTTCGCCACCGGTAAACCTCACTTTATTAATTCCCAGTTCCGACGCGGCCCCGACCAGATTCACTATCTCTTCGAAGGAAAGTATTTCCTTCCGGGGTAGTTTTTCTATACCTTCCTCGGGCATGCAATATTTACAGCGAAAATTACACCTACCGGTAAGAGAAAGTCGCAGGTAGTTAATATCTCTTCCGTACCCGTCCTTCATCGAGTCCCCTCCTTGTCGATTTCGTAGACGGCGTGACCGATTGACGGCAAGATTAACTTCTCCATTCCCAGCCTGACAGCCGCCGGCGATCCCGGAAGCGAGAAAACCAGCGTATCATCGATCAGCGAGGCGCGAGCTCGAGAGAGAGCAGCCCGGGGGCCGATATCGTCGTAGCTCAAACTCCTGAATAGCTCGCCGAATCCGGGAAGTTCTTTATCTTCGAGGCGCTGAAGCACGTCAACCGTCTGGTCCCGGCTCGACAGTCCCGTGCCGCCGGTCATTACCAGAACCCTGGAGTCGGATGACACCGCGTTTTTGATCTCTTCTTCTATCTCGCCCAGCGAGTCCGGCACTACCTTGCTACTAAGCACTTTATGTCCGTCGGCCTCGAGTAGTTCTCGTATCAAACTCCCACTCCTGTCGCTGTCGCTATCCCTGCTACTGCTGACCGTAACTGCGTGGAAGTTGACCTCCGACTCAACCAGGTCCTCGTGGCTCAAGTCAATTCCCCTCTTTTATAAGTTCTATTTCGTCTCCCGGATTTACGGTTCCGCCTTCCAGGACACGAAAGAACAGACCCTTCTGAGGCATTATGCATTCGCCCGTCTTGTCCTTTATTGCGCAATCGTCGTGACAGGTCTTTCCGATTTGAGATACTTCTAGCAGAACCTCGCCCCCGACACGCAGTCTGGTACCCACGGGAAGCGAGTCCAGGTTCAGTCCCTCGCTGGTAAGGTTCTCGGCAAAATCGCCCGAGTTCAGCTCCACCCCGGTTCTCTCCTCCATCTTTTCGATTTCCGAGCCGTCAAGCAGACTGACCTGTTTGATCTCGGAACCGGCGTGAACGTCGCCCTCGATACCGTAGTCTTCAACTAAATTTGCTTCCTCAACGGGAGTTTTAACCTCTCCCTTCTCCTTGCTGGTATTGATTGAAACCAGTTTTGCTCCGTCAGCTACTCCTCTTCCAGTCACCGCTTTGACCTCCCGATTTTTCCAGCAACTTCAGGTCCTGCATCTCCATCCCCTTTTCCTCGCTTTTTACCATGTCGTAAATAGTAAGCAGAGCGACCGAACATCCCGTGAGCGCTTCCATCTCAACTCCGGTCTTACCCTGATAATTTACTGTTACTTCAACCGTGAACCCGGTATCGGTTGGTTCAATATCTATATCTACGTTAGAAATCGGCAACGGATGACAGAGAGGTAACAGTTCCGAGGTCTTTTTGGCAGCCATTATCCCGGCAGTCCTGGCAACTGAGAGTACGTTTCCCTTAGTCAATTCCCCCGCTAAAACCTTCTCTCTTGTCTCCCCGGACATCACGATAGTCCCGCTGGCTCTGGCTTCCCTGTCCGTGTCGTCCTTGTTACCGACGTCGATCATTCTGACTTCTTCTTCACTCATCGCCTCACCTCAAAAAATCCTCTCTTGAAACTATTCTATAGCTCTTAAATCATGACGCATGCAAAGTTAGCTTTATTTTTGGTAACCGTTCGATAAAACCGCAGGCGATTTCCCCGGCGTGGAAATCGCTGCTTCCGATCTCGGCCTCGCTCTCCACCTTTTCTTCAATTTTACTAGCACGAAATAAGGACTCCGGACCGAGAAAATTCCAGCGAAGCGGCGCATATGTCTGACCGAACCAGGAATTACCTGAGGCTACCTCAGGTAATTCCTGGTGAGGGATATTACCGTAACCGAATGAGGTTAAATCTTTATGCATAATACTTCCGGTAATTAAGAACCAACGTCGTGAAGGCCCCAGTTTGAGCACGCGAGTCGGAAATTTCTCGGTCCGGAAAGTCCGGAGGTCGAAAGTAGAACCCACGAAAAGGTGGAACCATGCCCGCTCGGCCTCCGATAGGATTTTCCTGAACGGTTACCAAAAACAGCTTTCACCGAGCTCTCAAGAGTTATTATTCAATAGAATTAATTAAATTTATCACTGACAATTATCAGCAGTGAGGCCAGCGATATCAATTAGAAACCAGCACCCGATATTGATAATACCGGGTGCCAGCCAATTGAACTTTATCTAAAAATAGCTGGTTGATTAGTTGCCTTCGCCGGGAGGCTCGATGCCCGCCTTCTCGGACGCGTGATCTCGCCCCAGCCAGTAATTCAACCAGGAAGATGTGTGGCGAAGCTCCCAGTAGTTAGGAGGTACCCGTTCTTTGAGCTGTTCCTGATCCTCGAATTCTTTCAACCGGTTGTAAGTCCTCACGTAGATACACTGTTCGTCGGGATAGACTTCACACATTCCGTTCCTGCTACCTCCGCAGGGCCCGTTCCTCTGCTCCTTAGGGCATTGGGACATGGGACAGACGTAGGCCAATTCGGTCAGAGCGCAATCCCCGCACTCCTGACAGTCGTTGGTTATCGTCTTGATAATCCTCTCGAACGCCTGAAACGGCTCTTCCAGGAAAGTATCGTCTATGGTCCTCAGGAAAAGGCGCATAGGGGTGAAGAAGAGGCCGTCCGGTTCGAACAGCTGATTGTGCGCAAGCCGGAAAGCCATGTTCACAAGTCCCTTCCTTGGTTTTCGAGCCAGATCAGCCCGGCGAGAAGAATTCAACCCTGTTTCCGGGTCCTTTTCGTAGTAATAAAAACCGTCTTCCATGGGAAAATCGAACTCCGGAATAAAGTCCTCCCAGTCCGGGGTGAGTTCCTCGCCTTTCTCGATAACGAACTCCACGTCGTCAAAGCTCAGTCCGTGCCCGCCTATGTGAACCCCGTCGTAACCCATTCCTTTCATGAAGGCGTACATCTTGGCGGCTCTCATCAGTCGGGCCTGCTTGCCGTTGTCGTCTGCTTCTTTCTCTTCCGAAAGCACTTCGACAAGATCGTCGGTTACTACGCAACCCGGTATGTCGCCCCGGTTCATCGCCCTGCTGGCTCCGTAGGAGAGCACGTATAAATTACCGATCAACGGAACATCCAGTCCTTGATCGTCTACGTACTGCTTGAGCTCGTGAAACTTCCGCGCGTCGTAACCCAGCTGAGTAATTATGTAATTGGCTTCGGCTTCTACTTTCTTCTCCAGCTTATAGTACTGGGTTAATATCTCTTCTTCCTCGCTCTTGAACGGCGAAACAACTGCTCCGGGAAAGAAGTTCGTCTCCTTCAACTCCTGGGACCTGCCAAACGCGTCCTTGTACTGCAAACCGTCGTTCAGGTCTTTGACTAGTTCCAGCATGTGCGTTGAATCCAGGTCAAATACCGGCTTCGACTGCCCTTCGTACCCCTGGTTCGGGTAGTCACCCGTCATGAGCAGCAGGTTTTCGACGCCTTCTCTCTCCAGAGAGTAGAGAAAGCTCTCCATCTCATTTCTGTTTTTGTCCTTCGCGGTAAAGTGAACGAGAGGCTCGAGACCCATTTCCTTAAGCTTCATTCCCAGATACTCCGCCGATATAGCGGGATTTCCGCTCGGATTATCCGTCAGAGAGATCCCGTCAATCATATCGCTACCCGACGCTTCCTCGGCGTGTTCGAATATTTCTTCCTGGTTCTTCTCTCTGGCACCCCTGCCAGGTACGAGTTCCCAGGTAATCGTAAAATCGCCATCTTGAATTGATTCCTTAAATGAATTTGACATCAATTACTCCTCCTCGTCGTAGTCTTATCTGTATTAGTAGCATTAATTATTTCTTTCACAAGGTAATTGTAATAATATTAGATTTTAGTCTATAAAGTTACAAGTAAGCGAAGAGATGTATTAACCATTACCTTAGCCCGAGGATCCTTCTACCCTGACATCGTCGTATTCCCTGATCCCAAAAACCTCCCTGAGGTCAGATATGAATTCGTCCCTGACTAGAATAATAGCCTGGCTTTGGGAAGAAAGAAGCTCCTCTACCGAGGGTGCCAGGCCGTCACTACTTAGTTCAAGCCTTCCGACCTCGTCCACGAATACCGGGTCGAACTGACCGATAGCATCAGAAATTGCCTGATTTGCGAATTCGATGGCTCCGGGCTTAATGAAAAACCTTCCCACATTTTTTCCAGGCGGGTGAGATCGGACGAAGCTCCTACGATTTCCCGTAGCTATGTTTATTACGTCGTATCCAACCGTCAGGCCGGATTCCATAAGGCGTGGGGATAGAACCCCTCCAGGCTGATAGTGACTATTCTTCAACCGATCAACTACCTTTTGGCTTAACCGGGTTTTGCCAGCTCCCACTGCCCCGCTAACAAAGATTGGGCAGGTAGTTCTCGATCTTAAATGGTCAAGGACGAGACGAAGAAGATCGTCAGCCATAGTACGGAACCCGAAAGCAGCAACCTGGGGTTGAGCCTGGGGTGAACGTTAAACGGAAGAACACCTGCCAGCAGGCCACCTAATCCGGCCACGATCGCCGAGTAAGGCAACGACGAGCTCGCAAAGCCCATCAAACCAGAAACGGACCGAGCCCAATAGGGAAACTTTGTCCCCAGCTCTTGTATTGCCTCCATCGGAAGGTAAAGGGCCATTCCCGGTCCCGCGACCAATCCGATAAACACGAACGAATAAATGGCTCCAGCGCCGGCGCCTATAGCAAGATACTTCATCGATTTGCGGATGGGAAATTTATAGATTGCCAGAGTCACCAGAGTGAAACCAAGTCCCTGCGACAGTATACCGAATACCGGATTAAGGATCGCCGGAGCGTTCAGGGGAAGGCTAAATACGACCCCCGAGAAAAGCTTCAGCGGTGCGGCGATCAGGGATATCGCCAGAGGCATCCAGACTTTTCCCGTTTTACGGAGAGACCACGCCATCAACCCCGTTGCGATCACGATCATTATCTTGCCGGGAACTGTCGGAGGGAGGAAATAGTGTAACAAACCCCCGACAAGCGCTTCAACTGCTCCCCAGAGCGTCCCAAACCAGAGGACCAGTAAAAGGATATTTAACGAAAAATTCTTTAAATTTCGTTGTTTACCACCAAGTGAATCCACACGAAATCACCTCTATAAAGAGTTTAGCAACAAAAAAGTCTTCCTTCAATTGGTCCATCAAAACCTCCCTCCCAGAGGTCGGACCGAATCTTGAGCTTTAACTAACCAGAAAACCAAAAAACGGCGTACTTGACTTCCTCCCCAAACTATCGTTATTATGGAGTTCAAGCCCAACTGAGAAGTTGCAATTCACGTTTCTCTCTGAACCAAAAGGCGGAGGTTCAATGAGCTACCTGCTGGACGGTGGAACCATCTGGACAAACAACGGTGAACTTATTGAAGACGGGAGAATCCTTATAGAGAACGGTGAAATCGCGCAAGCAGGGTCTTCCGAGGAAATCGCCGATCTTCCAGAAGATGAAGGGGAAACAATCGACTGTTCTCGTAAGCTCTTGACCCCCGGATTCGTGAACGCACATACCCACCTCTACAGCACCCTTGCCCGGGGGCTGGTACTGCCCAACTACTCTCCCGAAAACCTATCGGAGGTGCTAACGGGTCTCTGGTGGAAATTAGATAGGAAACTAGACCGAGAAGCAACCAGAACGAGCGCCCGGATCGGAGCGATTGAGTTACTTAAGAACGGCGTTACCACCGTCTTCGACCACCATTCCAGTCCGAGCCATACGGAAGGTAGCCTTCAACTGATCGAAGAGGAAGTCGTGGAAAAAATTGGCCTCAGAAGTTCCCTTTGTTACGAAGTAACCGATAGAAATGGAAGGGGCGAGGCTCAACAGGGGATAAGGGAGAACCTGGACTGGTTGAGTGCGGTTTCGAACCGGAACGACGACTTAACTTCAGGACAGTTCGGACTGCATGCTTCCTTCACGCTGTCATCAGATACTCTCGAGGAGGTCTCCAGTTACCTGGAAGACCTGGAAACCGGAATTCACATTCATCTTGCAGAGGGCCGGGAGGATCAGGACGATTCTCTCAACCAGTACGGGGAAAGGGTCGTAACCAGGCTGGATAACCACGGCCTTATCGACGAGCACGCGATTCTCGCTCACGGGATACACCTGTCGGAACCGGAAAAAGATCTCCTCGCCGATCGGGATCCCTTTCTCGTTCATAACCCCCGATCGAACATGAACAACGGAGCAGGGGTTGCGGACGTAGAAGGGTTGCTGAACAGAGGACTTTCCGTTGGTCTGGGAAACGACGGTCTGGGCTTTTCAATGATCGACGAATTTCGGGCTACACTTCTTCTACAGAAGCTCTATCATGGTTCGCCGAGCTTTATGGGGTTAGAAGACGTCGGAAGGATGTTATTCGAAGACAACTATAAGCTGGCAGAAGACGCTTTCGGAATAAAGCTCGGAAAGCTCAGCCCGGGATACAGAGCCGACATTGCTGTATTAAATTACCCCAGTCCGACACCGATAACCGAAGAAAACTTCCTTGGACACCTCTTCTTCGGAACCTCCGGAAACAATTACGAAGTAGAGACGGTTTTCGTTGACGGGGAACCTGTATTGAGGGATTCCGAATTGGTAGGCCTAAACGAATCCGATATCTATCGAGACGCCAGAAAGGTTTCCGAACGACTCTGGAAGAGGCTAAAAGGGAAATAATCTAACCACTTAAGGTGGTATAAATGGATATATCTACGGAGATCGCTGGATTAACGCTTGAAAATCCGCTCATGCCTGCAGCGGGACCGCTCACCGGTAATCCAAAGCTGGTCGGGAGAGTTGCCGGTCAGGGCGTAGGGGCACTAGTCACGAAAACTATATCAACAGAGGCGGCGAAAGTGCAGAAACCGGCGATCGCGAAGTTAAACGGAGGCGTGCTAAACTGCGAAAAATGGTCGGAGGACCCGCCGGAGCGCTGGATCGACGATTACTTCCCGACGATCTACCGGGAAACAGACGTACCCCTAATTCTCAGCCTCGGTTACAGCCCGGACCAGATAAGGGAACTGTTGCCGAAAATTGAGGAGTTCGCCACTGCCTTCGAACTATCCTCCCACTACCTCGGCAGGGACCCGGAACCGATACTAAATATCGCAGCGGCCGCTTCCGAAATAACGGACAAGCAGGTCTTCGTCAAGCTCTCACCTCACGTACCCGACCTGGGAGAATTCGCCTCAGCCGCGGTCGAAGGAGGTGCCGCGGGGATAGTCGCGATCAATTCCGTGGGGCCGGGACTTGAGATAGATCTGGACGATCTTTCGTCCCCGCTCGGGAGCGACGACGGCTACGGCTGGTTATCGGGGCCTCCGATAAAGCCTCTGGCACTGGGGGCAGTAAACGAAATTTATAATACTGTAGACGTCCCGGTTATCGGGGTTGGAGGGATAGCTTCGGCAAGGGACCTGCTTCAATTCGTGGCCGCCGGGGCTTCCGCGACCCAGATGCTCTCCCACGCTATCTCCGAGGGAGCAGAGTCCTACGGGAAAATCATCGACGAAGTTCCGAGAGAACTGGAAAAGATCGAAGTTGAAAATTTAACTGACTTGATAGGCAAGTACGACAACTCCGGTAGGGGCTCATGCTAGAACCTGAAAGGATCAAAAAACTAAACGACGAGGTCGAAAAGTCAGGAGAATTCGTTCTCTACTGGATGCAGGCATCCCAGAGGGCGGAAGAAAACCAGGCCCTCCAGATGGCGGTCAACCGGGCGAACGAGCTCAATCTCCCGGTAATTACCTATTTCGGCATCACCGACGACTTTCCTGAGGGAAATCTCCGCCACTACCAGTTCATGATAGAAGGGCTTAAAGAGACAAAGGAGAGGCTGGCGGGACGGGGAATTAAAACCATGATAGGTCACCAAAGTCCTCCCGAGGGAATCATCGAACTGGCGGAAGAAGCGGCCCTGGTAGTCGTCGACAGGGGTTACTTGAGAATTCAGCGAAACTGGAGAAAAACAGTTGCCGAGGAAATAAGCGTACCGCTAATCCAGGTCGAAGGAGACGTGGTGGTCCCGGTAGAGGCGGCAAGCGATAAAGAAGAGTACGCCGCCCGCACCATTAGGCCAAAGATCAACGACCGGCTGGATGACTTTTCCGCGCCCGCCGAGAACTTTGATCCAGACAAATCTTCACTGGACATGGATCTGCAGTTTGATTCGGTCGACCTGGATGAGATCCTGGAAGAACTCAATATAGACCGGTCCGTAAAACCCGTCCGGACTTACACCAGTGGCACTACCAGAGCAAAAGAATTACTCGAAGATTTTATCAAGGATAAACTGGACCAATACGCTGAGAAGAGCAACGACCCGACCGTGGACGTGCTATCGGAAATGAGTCCCTACCTCCACTTCGGTCAGATCTCACCGATTTTTATTGCGGACCGAATTAATGATTCCGGAAGTCCCGGAGCAGAAGACTATCTGGAACAGCTGGTCGTCCGACGAGAGTTAAGCATGAATTTCGTTTACTATAACGAGGATTACGACGATTTTTCTTCCATTCTTCCCGACTGGGCACTGGAGACGCTTAGTGACCACGCCGACGACCCGAGAGATTACGTTTACACCAGAGAAGAATTCGAGAGGGCAGAAACGCACGACCCCTACTGGAACGCGGCCCAGAAAGAAATGAACCTCACCGGCAAGACCCATGGCTACATGAGGATGTACTGGGGGAAAAAGATCCTCGAATGGACGCCGGACCCGGAGACGGGATTCGAAATTACGCTTTACCTGAATAACAAGTACGAACTCGACGGACGTGATCCAAACGGATTTACCGGCGTTGCCTGGTGTTACGGCAAACACGACCGGGGCTGGAAGGAGCGAGAGGTCTTCGGGAAGGTAAGGTACATGAACGCCAGCGGACTGGAGCGGAAGTTCGACGCCGAAAAATACTGCGAGCAGGTAGACCGGCTCGAAAAAAAGTTAACCGAATAAACCGGGAGCTAGTAACAGGCATGACGATGTCTTCCAGAGACAGGGTCAAAGCGGCGATAAACCACGAGGAGCCGGATCGAGTACCCATCGTTATCGGAGCCAACAACACGACGGGAATAAAGATGGAAACTTACAAAGAACTAAAACAGCTGGAAGGTATCGAGGCTCCGGACGAATATCTTTATCGGTGGCCCGAACTGGGGACCGCCAAGCTGGACGAGGAAACCCTCGAGAGGCTCGGTTCCGACGTTAGAGGGATTCGTGATTTAGAACCCGAAGAAGTCCTCGAGAGAAACAGGGAACGGGAACCGGGCTCCCCCTACATAAACTCCTGGGGCAGCGGTCAGGTCCAGACGGAACCGGGAGAATGGTACCCCGGAGTACATCCACTGAGAGAAGCAGACTCGGTCGAAGAAATTGAAGAGTACGAGGGCTGGCCGGACATGACCGATCCCACGCGCGTCGCTCACGTGAACGAGCACGCATCCAAACTGGCCGAAGAGAACGATTACGCAATTATGGCTACTCCCTGGTTATTATTCCCGCTCGAACGGGCTTTCGCCATGCAGGGGATGGAAGTTTTTCTTCAAAATACCGTCAGGAATCCGGGCTTTGCAAAAGCTTTACTTCGCAAGATAACAGAAAAGTGCAAAACCCTTATGGGCTCATTACTGTCCGAACTGGGAGATAACGTCGACATAATTTGTATCGGAGACGACCTTGGAACCCAGGACAGCCTGCTGATGTCACCCGGCACGTACCGCAAATTACTAAAACCCGTTCATGCCGATTTCATCGACTTCATAAAAGAGAGGACTGACGCAAAAGTTTTCTTCCATACGGACGGAGACGTATTCCCGCTTATCGACGATCTGATCGAAATTGGCGTCGACATATTAAACCCCGTCCAGACCTCCGCCGGAAGGATGTCCGACCTATCGGAACTCAAAAACCAGTTTGGGGACGAAATAGTCTTTTGCGGCGCGATAGATACACAGAGAGTCCTCCCCGGCGGTACTCCTGGTGAGGTTAAATCAGAAGTAAAGAGGGTCATTGAGACCCTGGGTCCCGGCGGTGGATACATGGTTTCGGCCGTTCATACTATAATAGAAGAGGTTCCGGCCGAAAACGTCATCGCCATGGTGGACGCGGTAAGAGAATTTGGGTCCTATCCTCTGGACTAGTTTAGTTCCTTTGACAAGCGGCTTGAATAACTGCTCCCTGTCCCTTGCCTGGCTGCCGGATTTCGTCTACTGCTGAGTCTTAAAAGGTTAAATCAGTTGCCAGGCAAGGGACAGGGAGCTTGTATAAAACAATAAAGTTAACGCCCATGAATTAAATTTCGCTTTTATATGATGGTGAAAGTTGATAGTTATCGACCTAATTCAAATATTCCCTGACAGCAAACCCATCCCTGCTCTCGTCCAGGAGGGTAACTTTTTGTATCGATTATTCTGCTTATTTAGCTTGAGATTCTCGACCGGATCTCTTCCATCACTTCCGGCTTGACCTGCTCCAGTACCTGGGGCAACATGGCCGGCATAATCGCCTCCATGACATCCGGAAGTAGTTCCGGCATTAGTTCCTTCATGGAGTCGGACATGTGAGGAACCTGGTTTTCAAGGTATTCCGATATCTCCGGCACCATCTCTGGCATAATTTCGTCCATCATCCTCGGCATCATGTAGGGTATGGCCTTATTCATAACCGCAAGAACGGGTTCTCTCGCTCTCCCGGGTAGGTGTCCCATTTGATCCATCCCTTTCTCCATATAGGATGGCATTTCTTCCATCATTTCGGGAAGCAACTCCTCCATCATTTCGACCATCCCGGGCAGGGACATCTGATAGATCATCGCTTCAAATGCGTACCAACCTTCGTAGACGTCCTCCGTCGGATCCTCCGTTTCGTAGCCCATGGCACGAGCGACGAGAGTGCTGAAATCCTTCACGGGCATCGGGGAATCCATGTTCAATCCCCCGACTCTTAACTGGAACTCGCAGCAAGGACAGGTAGTAATTAGCTCGTCTGCTCCGGTAGCATCCGCCTCTTCCAGCCTCGAGGCAGCTATCTCGTCCGAAGTCTCCGGCTCTCCGACTCTGGTTAGCACGCTACCACAGCAAAGGCCGTCCTCACGGTTGTGCTCCATCTCGGTCAGATTTACGCCGGGCAATGCTTCAAGCACTTCTCTGGGAGGTCCGTAAATTCCGGCATGTCGTCCTATGTGACAGGGATCGTGCCAGGTAACGTCGAGGTCCAGTTGCTCGCTAAATTCGAGATTATCCCCTTCAATAAAGTCGCTGGTCACTTCGGTGATATGTTTGACGTCGACGTCCCAGTCTATCCCGAGCTTCTCTGTCCACTCGTCGTAGTAGTGATCGAGAGCAATATAACAACCGGGACAGGATGTTATCAGTTCTTCGATTCCTCTTTCCTTGATCTCAGTAACGTTGTAGCGAAGCGCGTTCTCCCACTCATCCCATTTTCCCGAAGTCAGAAATGGAATCCCACAGCACCCCTCGTCCTGACCCAGATAGGCAAAGTCGACGCCTCCCTCTTCCAGTATTCGAACGCCGTTACGGGCAATATCGTTTTCCAAAAACGAGGCAGTACACCCAGCCCAGTAGCCGACTTCCCCTTCCTCCAGGGGATTAATATCGTCAGGAAGCCATCCATCCCTTTCCTGAGCCGTCTCAGCCCAGATGTTTTTTTCGGCGCCGTAACTTCCTTTCATCATCTCGAAAGCGGGGAAAGTTTGATAACCTTCCTCGTCAACCAGGTAACCACGAAGCTCATCCCACTCTTCCTGGATCGGAATTCCCGCCTGGCAGACGTCGTCACACCGCTTGCAGGTCGTGCAAAGCAGGAAAGTATCTACCATATCCTGATCCAGTTCGGTTTCTCCCCGGACGTAATCCTTGAGAAAATTGAACTTGCCACGAGGCGAGGAACTCTCCCAGCCCCGCCCGTCGAAAAGACTGCAGACGTCCCGACAATAACCGCAGTTCACACAGGAAAAGGCATCGTAATTCAGTTCAGCAGGTAGTTCCTTTCCTTCGGAAGGGCGGTCGCTTAATAAGTTTCCCGCTGACTCGACAACGGGTTCCGTCTTCTCCGCTATTTTCATTCCCAGATCGAGCAGACTGGACTTGCCCGGAATCAGTTTGCCGGGATTGAACAGCTCGTTCGGATCGTATTTCATTTTGTAATCTTGAAAGTTCTCGATCCGCTCCTTTCCAAGTAACTCCTCAGCCTTTCCGGTGAGATATAAACCAGTAGAGTACGGCTTACCGTCGTGGTCCATTATCGTCTTAAGAACGCTCAGCGACTTCCCGAAATCAAACGTATAGGCGGGAGCCCGTTCGTCGGTCAACATGAACGTAAGCAGAGTAAGCTCGTCGGTTCCGGCGAAATGACCTTCGAGGGCGAGGTCAGGGTACCTGTCTTCTAATTCCTCGACCACCGGAGTCAAGGACTCTAACGGGACTATTCCTTCGCTCGGAACCAGCGAGGGGCCCAGTTGCTTCATTCTTAGCGGGTAAAAACGATCTTCCCACTCTTCCTCGGCAAAATCTCCGGAGAGCACCGTTCCTTTGGACTTCGAGGTTAGCTCATTTGTCGAAGCCATGATCTCATCTTTTGCACTAGAAGGGTAGGCAATCAGAACAAAATACTGCCCTTCGGGAACCTCGTCTGTCCCTTTAGCTCTCCCCTGGTTGGCGACGTAATTGGAGTTGGATATCCCCATATGCCAGATCGGCAGTTCAGCCGATCCGATTTCTCCAAGGAACCGGGATAGATATTTCAGGGAATTAAAGGAGACCATGGTCGGGACCAGGTCTCTATTTTCCCCCACTTCCAGAGTAACCTCAGTTATAAAACCAGTTATCCCTTCCGCACCGGAAACAATATCGAGCTCGCCGGATTCGAGCCCGGCGACTTCACCGGTCGGCTTTACCAGTTCTAGTTCGCTCACTCCATCCCTTACGTAGCCATTTTGAAAACTTCCAATCCCGGCACCGCCTTCGGCAACCCAGCCGGCCACCGTCGCCCCCGGAGCACTGCTGGGCATAATCCGAGGGTATAGTCCCCGTTTCTCCAGTTCGTCCGCAAGGTTTTTCCAGTTAACCCCTGGCTGGACCGTAACAGACTTTTCTTCTTCGTTTATCTTCAAAATTTCGTCCATTCGGGTAAAATCAACCACTATACCGCTTTCCGCCGGAATCGCTCCGCCGTAGCCGCTTGTCCCACCACCCCTGGGCACCACGGGAACCGAATGACTCCTACTTATTTCACATAGTTCCTTCAGCTCCCCAACGTCGACGGGCTGAACCACTGCTTCTGGTACGTTATCCACGAATCGCTCGATCATCTGGGGTAAAGAAGCCGAATCCCGAGAATAGAGCCTCCTTTCTATCTCGTCGGTCTTGACCCTTTCCCCGAAAAGATCTTCCAGCTTGCCTTTCCAGCTCTTTTGCATATATAGCTCCTCCCGTTATTTTTGATCGAAGATAGTCAAGAACCCCGCCCCAAGGGGCGGAACTTGTAGAAAAGCTTTTTAAGCAGTTTTTTCGGTCTTTTACGAACCAAGACCCAGCAGTCAATCGAGCCCAACTCCTGGACACATCCTAGATAGGAAGGCTACACCCAAATAATAACCAGCAACTCTTAAAGGAACTATCCTCGATTGACTGCTGGACCAACAACAAGCTGATTCATCCCCAGGGCAAGCCCTGGGGCATTCTCAGCTATTATTGGTAAATGGAATCACTTAACTTATGTTACAATATTTTTACCTACTTTATCAAT
>JAGXKX010000027.1 GCA_018335015.1 Candidatus Bipolaricaulota bacterium | reverse complement strand
CGAAGTAGTCAGGTCAAACAACGAAGAACACCTGGAAATAATAGATAGTATGCTTGATGAAGGTCTCAAAATGGTCCGAGAAGTCGTGAGGGAACATCTTGAAAACGCGGAGAGCAGAACCCTGGAGGCATTGAAGGAGAGTTCTTAGCATTTTAGTTTAAGAGCGGAATACCTTTACAGAGCTCGCTACAAAAGAATTCTCTTTATACACCTGGTAAACTACCGTTCTGACAAACATTTTTCAAATATCTCATCAGCCAATTACAAAATTTTAAGGACCGAGGGTATTTGATAGTAAATGGCTTAATTTTTCCCTTGAGCCTTCTTCCACTTACCTGACTGCAGAAATTTTTAAAATTTTCGACTTTTTAAGGGACAGGATGAGTTTAGTTTGGCCGGTCGATAAGATAAGCAAAGGAGAAACGAAGGAACTAAGTTGGCTATTTCACTATATAAAGGGCAGTGAGACTTGGCGATTATCTCTGTCATAATTTGATCAGATAGACTATATAAGATATAGTATTAACCGTGTTTCCTGTTTCGGGTTAGAAAATCTAAATCTGGAGGGCGCAATCAATGAATGAGATACAGGCTAAAAGGTCGGAATTACCTTTTGAAAGGACGGAATACGAGCGACGGGTATCGATGGTCCGCGATAGCATGGAGGAACGGGAAATTGAAGTAGCACTGATTACTTCCCCCACGAACATTTATTACCTCACGGGATATAGCGCTTTTTCCTTCTACGTGCCCCAGTTTCTGGTTATCCCGCGGAATCGGGACCTGTTTATAGTTAATAGGAGCATCGATAAGCCGTCGGTCAGAGAGACTACGTGGCTGGAAGAAGGAATGATCAAACCGTACGGTGAAGAATATATAGATCACTACGTAAACTACCCCGATCCAAAGCATCCAGTAGATTACCTGCTGAACGTACTTAGATCCGAGGGTCTGGGTGATAGAGTTTTCGGGATGGAGCTGGACGATTACTACTGCAGGGCGTTTTACTATAAAGCCCTGACGGAGGAACTGAACGTAGAGGTAAAGGATTCTACCCAGTTGGTCCCAAGGGTTTACTTGAAGAAATCGGAGCGAGAGATCGATTACATGAAGGAAGCATCGAGAATCGTGGAGGAAGGAATGGAGTCAGCCATCGAAGCAATAGAGAAGGGGGTTAGTGAAAACCAGGTTGCCGCGGAGGTGCTTTATACGATGGTAAAGAAGGGAGGTAGCATGCCTAGTTTTCCTCCGATGCTTCAGACTACCGCCGCTTGTCACATTACCTGGACCGACTCGATAATCCGGGAAGGTACCTCGGTTTCAGTGGAAATCGCAGGTTGTAAGGAAAGGTACCATTCCCCAATTTGCAGGACGGTTATCGTTGCTGAAGAGAATTCCGCGGTGGTGAAGGAAGCAAGGGAAGTGATAGGTAAACAGATAGAGGCCCACAAAAAGGCACTGGAAACGGTAAGACCGGGAATTTTGGCGGAAGAAGTTGCGGTCGAGGCGAACAAGATATTTGACAAGCGGTCTTCCAGGGTCGGTTATCCAGCCGGACTGGGCTTTCCGCCGGACTGGGGAGAGCGGACGGCGAGCTTCCAGCTCGGTGATAAGACGGTGCTGGAGCCAAATATGACCTTTCATACGATAAGCACGTTGACTGAACCGTTTATGATGGAGTTTAGCGAGACGATAAGGGTAACGGAAGACGGAGCCGAGGTTCTGGCAGATTTTCCGAGGAAGTTATTTGTTAAATAGACGAATTTGGGTTATTAGTGTCTTTTACTACCAGTTCTTTTACCAACTCCGTCTGGCCTAACTGCTCTCTGCTCCTTGCCTGGCTGCCGGATTTAGTCTACTGCTAAGTTAAAAAGGTTAAATCAGTTGCCAGGCAAGGAGCAGAGAGCCCGTAGTCAAGAACCCCACCCAGGGGACGGGGAAATCGACTTTCTTCAGCTGGAGAGGCTGTTTCTGGAGGTAAAATGACAGACGTAAATAAGCTGAAGTCCGAAGCGGAGGAGACGATTGACGGGCTCAGGGAGCGGATGGTTGAGCTGAGTACCGACCTTCACGAAAATCCGGAACTATCCTACGAGGAATATCACGCCCAAGATTTACTGGTTACCGAACTGGAGAATAGAGGTTTTTTGATCGAGACCGGCACGGCGGGACTGGAGACGGCGTTTCGCGCTACGTACGAGGGAAGATCTCCCGGTCCGGCCATCTGCCTTATGGCCGAATACGATGCTCTGGAGGGCCTGGGTCACGCCTGTGGTCATAACCTGAGCGGGGTTGCCAGCGTAGGCGCCGCAATTGGAGTTAAGGAAGTACTTGCGGGTAATGATTTGCCCGGGAGGATAGTCGTCCTGGGAACTCCGGGCGAAGAGCTTCATTCGGGTAAAGTTCCCATGGTCGAGGCTGGAGTCTTTGACGACCTGGACGTGGCCATGATGGTGCACATGTTCGACAGGACTATTCTCGACCCGAAATTCATTGCCATGGAAGGAATCGAATTCCGGTTTCACGGTAAATCCTCTCACGCGGCTGGAGCGCCGGAAGAAGGCATTAATGCTTTGAACGGGGTAATTCAGACCTTTGAGAACATCAACGCCCTTCGCCAGCACGTAAAAGACGGAGTCCGAATTCACGGCATAATAACTGACGGTGGATCGGCGATAAACATAGTACCGGAAACTGCGGCCGCCAGGTTTTTCGTCAGAGCGGACACCAGCACATACCTGACCGAAGTGTTAGATAAGGTGAAGAAGTGCGGGGAGGGAGCTGGGGTGGCAACTGGTGCGGATGCCCGTATTGAAACCTTCGAGGCAAACGAAGACCTGGACAACAATCCCGTTCTCACGGAAATATTCGCCGAAAACATACGTCGTTATACCGAGGTCGCGATCGAGACTAGCGAGGAATCGCTGGGCTCAACTGACGCGGGAGACGTGAGCAAAGTGATTCCCACGCTGCACCCGACGGTCTCAATTGCCCCGGAGGGTACTTCTCTTCACTCGGAAGAATTTGCTCGGGCATCGGCTTCCGAGAAGGGCTTCGAGGGCATGATAAAGGCGGCAAAAGGGATGGCTTTAACTGCCCTGGATTTACTTACGGGGGCTAGCGCTCTGGACCGCGTCTGGGATTCATTTAATGATGACGGCTGAGAGGGAGTTACAGACCGTTGCTGGAGGACGAAACACGAGGTCGAGGTTTTCGGAATAAAGGATATGGATAAAGCTAGCGAACTACGACAAAATTTGGGATTGAATTAATTTTTTTGTAATATAGAATATAGTATATCTTGCTTTTCCCAGGAGGTCAACAGATGGAGAATACAGATTTAAGGTCGGATTTTACCGACCTGCACTTCGCAGAAGAACCTAATATTAAAGTTACTCCGCCGGGCCCGGAATCGATGAAGTTGCTGGAGAAGCAAAAAGAACTCGAAAGCAGTGCTGTTTCCTATCCGAGATCTACTCCTCTGGCTATAGATAAGGCGAAGGGAGCGACACTCCGGGACCTTGACGGTAATATATATCTCGACTTTTTTGGCGGTGCGGGCGTATTGAACGTTGGCCAGCTAAACCCCGTTGCCGTAGAAGCAGTAGAAGAACAGCTGGAAAACCTCGTTCACGCACTGGATTTTCCCACCAAAGTAAGGACAAAACTTGCTGAAAAGTTGTTGAGCATTGCTCCCGGGGAGCTGGAAGACGGAAAGGTATTTTTCACCGCGCCGACGGGTTCCGACGCCGTGGAGGCCGCATTTAAGCTGGCGATGTTTAACACCGGCAGAAGTAGCATTATGGCGTTTCAGGGTAGCTATCACGGCATGACGCAGGGGGCGCTTTCGGCTTCGAGCGGAAGGAAGTTCTTTGAGGACTACCAGCCTACCCTTCCCCAGACGCACTTTGCCCCCTATCCCTATCCTTACAGGTGTCCGTTTGACGCTGACAGTCCTGAGGAGTGTGGCGAGAAGAGTCTTAACTACGTCAGGAAAATGATAGAGGACCCCCATTCCGGAATATCGGTTCCCGCGGCAATGATCGTCGAGCCAGTTCAGGGAGAAGGGGGGAGTATCGTCCCGCCCGACAATTTCCTGCCCGGTCTGAGGGAAATCGCCGACGAACACGATATTACGTTGATATTCGACGAAATACAGGCTTCGAACGGGCGATGCGGAGAAATGTTCAGTTCGGAACTAACGGGTACCGTTCCGGATATAATGACGATAGCAAAGGGGTTTGGCGGAATTGGGTTCCCTCTGGGAGCTATAATTTACAGAGAGGAACTTGATAACTGGAAGTCAGGGGCTCACATAGGAACGTTTCGGGGACACCAGATCGCGATGGCCGCCGGACTTGCCAGCCTGGAATTCCTGGAAGAAGAGGGGGTTAACGACCACGTAAAAGAGATGGAGAAGGTTATGCTGTCTATGTTGAAATCCGAAGAACCCGGGATGAAGTTTGTCGGGGAGTCGCGGGGAAAGGGCCTCATGATAGGAGTCGAATTCGTCAAAGACAAGGAAACGAAAGAACCCTATCCGGAAATGGCTCACCGGGTTCAGGAACTGGCCTACAAAAAAGGAGTAATATTCGAACTTGGGGGCCATTATTCCAACGTAATCCGCTGCCTCGCGCCGTTGACTCTTACGGAAAATATGGTAAAAAATGGTACGCGGATTTTGATCAAGGCAATTAAGGAAGCCCAGCGAGAGGTTTAACTTTTTGCCTTTTGGTAATATATCAATAGGTTAAACCCCTAATACCATGGACGACATTTCTCATTTGGGAGGATGAATATGAGAGAATATTGTGTCGGAGTTATCGGAGCGCTAGGTGCGGTTGGCGGCCAGATGAGAGAAATCCTGGCCGACAGCAGTATAAACATCGGTAAAGTCAAGATGTTCGAGCGACCTGAACTGGAAGGAGAAACAGCTGAATTTGACGGAGATGAGATTACCTGTGAAGTAGCTACACCGGAAACGCTCTCCGAGTGCGACGTCGCGGCTATGTCCGCCGGTTCCGCCGCTTCGGAAAAGCTGGCACCCATGGCCGCCGACGCAGGTTGCGTGGTCGTCGATAATTCCAGCCAGTGGCGCCTTGATCCAGAGGTTCCCCTTGTGGTCCCCGAGGTAAATCCGGAAGACCTCGAGTGGCACGAAGGTATAGTGGCTAATCCAAACTGTTCCACGATTCAGATGGTCGTAGCTCTGAAACCTATCCACGATCATTACGACATAAGTCGCATAGTCGTCTCCACATATCAGGCCGTTTCGGGTTCGGGGGTCGACGCGATTG
Source organism: Candidatus Bipolaricaulota bacterium (assembly GCA_018335015.1). Taxonomy (GTDB): domain Bacteria; phylum Bipolaricaulota; class Bipolaricaulia; order M55B111; family M55B111; genus JAGXLP01. Next base: position 13,830 of record JAGXKX010000027.1, on the reverse strand, counting down.
AAGAACTTAAGAAACAGACAGAAGATATAGTAAACGGTAAGAAGCCGAAAGCGGAAGTATACCCCCATCAGATAGCGTTTAACGCTCTACCGCACATTGACGTATTCAGGGATAACGGCTATACGAAGGAAGAGATGAAAATGGTCCACGAGACGCACAAAATAGTCAGCGAGGACATAGAAGTAAGTCCGACTGCAGTTAGAATACCTGTATATAGGTCTCACGCCGAATCAGTAAACGTTCAGACAAAATCACCGATAGACCCCGAAGAAGTCAGGGAGTTGCTCTCGAACAGCCCCGGAGTAGTCGTTCAGGACGATCCCGAAAACGACGTCTACCCTCTTTGTACGGAAGCAGAAGGGAAGAACGAAGTTTTCGTCGGAAGAATAAGAAGGGACCCCACGGTCGAGAACGGGCTCAACTTCTGGGTGGTCTCCGATAACTTGAGAAAAGGGGCTGCGCTCAATACCGTGCAGATCGCGGAAACTATGGTCGAGCGGGATCTAGTGTAATTTTGGCTTATCCAGGTCCGGTGAGTTAGATATGGATAGAGTCGTAAAAAAGTTTGGCGGTACGTCCCTTCGAACCGAAAAAAGGATAAATCTGGCCGTCGACGAGGTCGCTGAAGATTTAGAAGCAGGAAACGCAGTCGTTTCCGTGGTATCCGCTATGGGAACGGATGGAGACCCTTATGCTACGGACACTTTAATAGGACTTATGGAAGAAGTATCTTCGGAAGTTGATCCGTTGAAAAAGGATCTTATCATGTCCTGTGGCGAAGTGATATCCGCCTCGCTATTTTCCCATTATCTGGATTCTGTCGGTTACGATTCAATACCGATGACCGGTCATCAGGCAGGAATATTTACCGATAGGGGTTTCGGCGATGCCCGAATAGTTGGCGTCGACCCGTCAAGAATGGAGAATTACCTGAATCAAAAAAGGCCCGTTGTGCTTGCCGGTTTTCAGGGCAGGACGATAGAAGGTGAGATTACGACGCTGGGACGGGGCGGCAGCGACACCACCGCACTCAGAGTGGGAGGATCAGTTGGTGCTGAGCTGGTAGAGATATATACAGACGTGCCGGGAGTAGCTGTAGTTAATCCGGAGTTGGTGGAAAACCCTCCGTTCTTCTCGAGCGTTCCCCGAGATGCTTTGTTGTTTATGGCAAAAAACGGTGCCGCAGTCATTCATCCCCGAGCTGTCGCAGCAGCGGCGGAATACGACGTGCCTTTTTCTATTAAATGCTCCTGGGTCGATGGAGAGGAGACAGCTGTAAACAGCGAGCCTTCTTCCGAAGATACTCCTCTGGGGATCGCCGTTTTGGATGGCTGTAGTATGGTAGAACTATCCTGTTCGGAGCTGGAAAGTATTTCGGAATCCGTCCCTAAGTCCGGGACCATTCGAATAGATAAGAATGACGGTACGTCCTTTTTGTTGTCCAAGGAAGCCGAGTTCGATCCGGCAGGACACGACGCCCGACACGTTTCTCTGGTGACCGCGGTGCCGACACTCTCAACTGAGGCTTCCGAAATTACGGACAGGATTGTAGGTGCAGTTGAAGGTGAAATATATTTAGAAAAGAAGGTGAGTTCCTCCGGGGTCCAATTTGTCGTCGAACCAGGAGAGGTGGAACGGGTCGTCCGAGTGATCTACGATCTCTTCTATTAAACCGGCGAGGGGTTCGGTAAATCTCAGGTTGGCAATTATCGCGAAAAAAAAGGTTAATCTTCTTAATGCGGATACCCGGGAAAGTATTGAGTCCTGTTGCTTAAAGTGTTTATAGATTTGCCGGTTAAATAATTTTTTCAACGAGGGGGATTGGATGAAAACCGATAAACAGGAGGTTTCGTTTAACAGGGGGGTGCCTGCAACCCAGTCTCTACCCAAGGGAAAAGTAAGTGAGGTAGCTGCAAGCGTTCTGGACCGATACGGGGATTCTCTCCTCCAATACGGGAGTTCTCGAGGATTTGCCCCACTGAGGAAAAAACTGGCTGACTGGTACGAAGGCGCCACGAGCGACGGAGTTCTTGTTGGTAACGGCTCTCTTCAAATCCTGGATATGATCGCTAACCTGTACCTCGGCCCGGGAGATACTGTCGTCGTGGAGAAACCTACTTACGATAGAGCCATCACGATTTTTAATCGGGCGGGGGCAGAAGTTCGGGGGGTAAATCTTGAGCAAGACGGCCCCGACATAGAAGATCTGGAAGATCTGCTCGAAACCCACGATCCTACGCTACTCTACACCATTCCCGACTTTCAAAACCCGACAGGTATATCTGCTTCCACGAAAAAGAGGGAGGAACTAGCTGAACTTACGGCGGAGCACGGGACTCTGGTGGTGGAGGACTCCCCCTACAGGAAATTGAGGTACCGGGGAGAGGAAAAGCCTGCACTGAGAAGTTTCGACACGGAAGGAGTGGTGCAGATCTCGTCTTTCAGCAAGTTAGTTGGCCCGGGTATTAGGGTTGGCTGGGTCGTCGGCAATTCGGAAATAATTGATGAACTAGCCGTCTACGCGGAGGATACTTATATTACTCCCGGCCTGCTCAGTCAGGGAGTAGTAAATCACCTGGTGGGGGAAGGGTGGCTGGAAGAGAACGTCGAGAGATTAATCGGCCTGTACGGCCCCAGGCTCGAAGCCACTTTAGGTAGCCTGGAAGAGTACTTCCCGGAAGCCGACTGGGTCCGAGCTCAGGGAGGTTTCTTTGTCGGTCTCTGGCTTCCAGAAAACACCGAGGTGAACGAGTTCTATAATGGAGCAGAAAAGGAAAACTTGATTCTCTCTTCGCCAGAAGGGTTCTTTCCCGACCGAGGGGGTGAAGATTTCGTTAGACTTCCGTTTCCCGCACTTCCTCCCGGCCGTATAGAAGAGGGAATAAAAAGGCTAGGGAGGGTCTGGAGAAGTCTCTGATCGAATAAAAAAAGGAGGGGTTCTATGATCGCGATGAAGGACGAGCTCAGAAACGCTGTAGCTACTCACTCGAATGTAGGAGAAAATCTCGATCGGAGCGCGTTAATCGAGAGTTCGGTCTCCCGGGGGGAAGCCCTCGTTAGCAAAACTGGTGCTCTTGCGACCTGGAAATCTCCGGAGTCCACGGGGAGAAGCCCCGAAGATACTGTAATAGTCAGGCGCGAGGGAATCGAGGATACCATAGATTGGGATTCGCCCAACAACATACCGATCGAACCGGAAACCTTCCGGATGGCTTTTGAAGATGCCCTGGAGTTGATTTCCCGTAAAAAAAAGCTATTTAGTACGGACAGGGTCATCGGGGCTGATCCTTCTTACGCCCTACCGACGAGGACGATAACCGATCGAGCTCTCACGGCTTTATTTACCCTTAATATGTTCCGTCCCGAGCCGGATAATATTGGGCAAAGTGTATTTACCGATGACGTTTTTGATCTAGTAGTTCTGCCCTGTGACAAGCTGGATCGGGGCAAATATAGGGGTAAGTTGAGAAAAACCGAAAGCGGGGAAACCACTAATATGATCGTTGCTATGGACTTCGAGAAACTTCTCGGAGTTGTAATTGGTTCCGCTTACCTCGGGACGGTCAAGAAGTTGATGTTTACCGTAATGAATTATCTTTTACCCGATGAGGGAGTCCTGCCGCTTCACTGTTCGGCGAACGAGGGGGAGGAAGGTGATCCCGCTCTGCTTCTTGGATTGTCAGGTACGGGAAAGACTACCCTTTCTGCCGATCCGGACAGGGCGCTTCTTGGTGACGACGAACACGGCTGGGGCGATGACGGGGTAGCTAATTTCGAGAACGGCTGCTACGCCAAGCTGATCGACCTGGAGGAAGAGGAGGAACCGGAAATCTGGAATGCGATTATGCACGAGGAAGAGTATCAAAACCACGGGGCAATAGTTGAAAACGCCCTCATGTACCCAAACGGGAAATTCGATTTCTCCGACGACCGGTTGACCCCGAATTCGCGGGGTTCTTATCCGATTGACTATCTATCCAATATCAAACCGGCCTCGGTTTCCGATCACCCGGAAACGATACTATTCCTGACTGCTGACGCCAACGGGGTAATTCCCCCTTTGTCCAAACTAGAACCCAGTCAGGCAATGTTGTGGTTTCTCATGGGGTACACCAGCAAGCTAGCGGGAACCGAGACCGGAGTTACGGAACCGGAGTCCATCTTTTCTCGGTTCTTTGGACAACCGTTCATGCCGCGAAATCCCGACGTGTACGCTGAGATGCTGGGTGAGAAGATGAAGGAACACGACACGGACGTCTATTTAATTAACACGGGCTGGACGGGTGGACCCTGCGGGGAAGGCAAAAGAATTGACCTTAGATACACCAGGTCGATGGTAGAAGCGGCGCTGTCCGGCAAGCTTAAGGGGGTAAAATACGAGGAGGACGATAATTTCCACCTAAAGAAACCCGAAACGTGTCCCGGAGTTCCTGACGGGGTGCTGGACCCCAAGATGACGTGGGATGACTCCGAAGCCTACGAGAACAGAGCCAGGAAACTGGCCAGGGAATTCTCTGACCATTTTGATGAAGCTTACGGTGACAAAGATCTCGATAAAAAAATAGTCGAAGAGTGTCCCGGAAAGTGAACTTAAGTTGGGTTAGTTTTACATTGAACTGTGAATATAGTAACAATATTATTGTCAGTACCACAACTATCCTAAGAGGGGGCATAAAATGAAGGAAATGAATCCGTTTAAAACGGTTCAGCGGCAGCTGGACAAGGCCGCGGAGGCTTTAGATTTGGATGAATCGGTCCATCAGGCGTTAAGAGAGCCCATGCGGACTTTTATCGTAAACTTTCAGGTTAAAATGGATGATGGGGCCTCGAAAACCTTTAAGGGGTACAGGGTCCAATATAATGACGCGCTCGGGCCGACAAAGGGGGGGTTGAGGTTTCATCCTAATGAGACCCTTGATACCGTCAAAGCGTTGGCCGCCTGGATGACCTGGAAAACCGCCGTGGCCGATATTCCTTATGGTGGGGGCAAAGGAGGGGTTGTTTGTTCCCCGAACCAGCTTTCCGAAAGGGAGATGGAAAGAATATCCAGGTCGTACATATGTGCAATTTCAGATTATCTCGGTCCTGATAAGGACATACCTGCTCCCGATGTGTACACGACATCCCAAACCATGGCCTGGATGATGGATGAATTTAGCAAGATCAAAGGTGTTAACGCACCCGGCGTAATCACAGGAAAGCCCGTCGAAGTTGGCGGTTCACTGGGGCGAGGTGACGCTACGGCCCGCGGAGTAATTTATACAATTCGGGAGGCCGCAAAAGAGCTAAACAGGTCCCTGGATGGTTCAACGGTAGCGGTACAGGGTTACGGTAACGTGGGTTCTCATGTTCACAGGTTAATGGAGGAGCAACTCGGGGCTAAAGTAGTGGCTATTGGCGACGAAGAGGGGGCCATTTACTCCGAAGACGGCATCTGCTACAGCGAAGTTCTTGATAACATGAAGGATCACGGAGTCTTCTCGAAAGATATAGACGGGGTAGAGTACCTTGGGGGCGTCGAAGAAGGAAATAATAAGCTGCTTGCACTGGACGTGGATATTTTGATCCCTGCTGCTATTGAAAACGTCTTGACCGAGGAGAACGCGGACGAAGTAAGAGCAGACATAATAGCAGAGGCGGCAAACGGTCCAACTACGCCCGAGGCGGACGACATTCTGAATCAAAATGGAGTATACATCATACCCGATTTCCTCTGTAATGCGGGTGGGGTTACGGTTTCATACTTCGAGTGGGTTCAGAACAGGGAGAGGTACTACTGGTCCCAGGCAGAGGTCTATGAGCGGCTGGACAAAAAGATGACCAAGGCTTTTGCCGACGTCCACAACAGGGCCCGGGAAGAAGGCGTCGATAACAGGACGGCTGCTTATATGGTATCGATCGAGAAGATTGCCAGGGCAATGGAGCTAAGGGGGTGGGTTTAGTCTAGTCCCTGAGATCCTTCCGCCAATGCTCTAACTAAAAAGCACGGAAGTAGTTTTAACTCAGTTCTTTCACCACTATTCGGAAGTAAGTTAAAGGTCAGGAGGAATCACCATATTTTTTAGTTCAAGCCTCCTGCCTCTTGCCTGGCAGCCGGATTTCGTCTACTGGTAGGACTTTAAGGTGAAATCAGTTGCCAGGTAAGAGGCAGGAGGCATAAGAGGACAAAACAATAAGGTGGAACAAAGAACCCCGGGAGGAGCAGGGTTACTTGTTAGACCTAACCAGCTTGAGCAGATCTTTAGCAGCCTTTTCGGGTCCTTTCGTCTCCATACCTTTTATGCCCAACCTCGTTCTCAACTGACCGACAAACACTCCGTCGTTGAAGAACTGGTCAAAGAATTCGTCCGCCAGACGGTCGTGGGTTTCTTTAAACTGTGGTGGCCCGAAGGGGTTGGCGAAGTAAGTGTGGCTAAGTCCTTTCTCGGTTGTCGTACCTTTTGACATTCGAGCTCCTTCGCTAAATACCGACAGTGCCCTTTCGGGGGTGGAAATATTTTCTACGGTTGGATGTTCGGAATCAACTTCTTCGTAGTTGTTGGCGTAGAACAGGTAGTCTATTGGAACCCCCTCGAGGACTTTTTCAATTGGAGCAACCGGCATTAAGGCGCGGGCATTCGTCCTCTGAGGACTCATGAATATTGACCTGTCGAGCTGGCTGAAGGCGTAGCCTTTCTGAAGATCGTCCAACCTCACGAAGGCCCCGGTTTCAGTACCGTAGCCCAGGATTCGCCCGTCTTCGTCAATACCCAGTGATCCCATGTCGTCGCAAATTATTTCCATTTCCTGAATCGATTCTTCCGCTATTACCCGAAATGCTTCGAGAGTCTCGGATTTACCGGCCCCGGAACCGCCCAGTATAGCTATCGAAACGGGATCTATGTCTTTGAAAAATATTCGAGTCATTGCCCCGTGGAGAGGGAGGCGTCCCCTTTTCATAACTATGACGTTATGGAGCGTTAACATCATCTTTTTAACGTAGCCGAAGTAGCCGAACCTGTCCTCTCTGGGTAAAGCTCCGTAAAGCAGTTCGTTTTCTTCGTCTAGATGAAATACAGTGGGGAGATCGCCGTAGTTCTTCATGTTAGAAGGTTCGATTCCGTAGGCGTAGATTGCGTCAGGGCTACTTTTAAGGTCTTCTCCCGTCGCCAGCTCGAACAGATTGGCTAAGGAGGCCCCCAGGTCAAGAAATTCCTGATGAAAAAATACGTCAATTCTGAGGTCGCCGACCTTTGCGGGATAGCAGAGCCAGTTCTGGGGATTTATTTCGGCGTTTTTCAGGGGGTTCCTGTCGGTTTCTTGAAACCTGCCCGTTCGTTTATTCATCGGTGGATCGATTACAAACGGCGGTTCGATGGTTACCTGTTCGATAACGGGAACTTGACCAAATTTCTTCCTCAGGTAGTCCGGATATTGAAACTCTTTCTTATCCACGGCAAGTCCGACTTCGAACCCGGCGGATACCTGCCGATAAACTATTGGATGAGAATTGGTAATGTTTTCGGCGATGGACCGGTAGGCAGAGCGGACTAGTTCAGTTAATTCATCGAGTTCCCGGTTGAACTGGAGATAGGGCCGGGTCCCCTCCTCGCTGGAACCGTAACCCGTCCATTTCACCAAAAATCTGGTGTACTCCCGCCAGTAGTTGTAAAGCTTTTCGATAAATTGATGAAACTTTCCCCTGTGCTGTAAGATCCTTTCTCCAAGTTCGGATTTCGGGCCTACCTTTGTAAGCGGGGACTCCAGAAGATCTATCAGCACGGGATGTATTCTTTCGGTTATCGTAGGTGCTGGTTGATCGGCAAGGTCGTCCGGTAGAATTTGTAGCAACCGAGATTGGTCTTCCTTTAATTTCTCGATAAATTTTAATAACACTTTTTGGGCTGGATTGCTCTGCAGTAGCTCTTCCTCAGTCTTGCATGGCTGTTCCCTGACTGTAAGCAATGCCTGGTTGCGTGCCCAGGATAATTGATTGGTTTGCAAGGTTTTCACCTCCAGAAAACTTATCTCTAGTATACCCGGATAACGAAAAACAGTATTCGGTGAGGGGGTAAGTATTAAAGGGGAAGCCTATTCCCCGTATTATCGGGGTTTGAAGCGCAAGACGGATAGAAAAACCTGACCGAATTATGGTTCATTTTGTTCATGTTTACCTCGAAAATCAAAACATTATAAGCAAAGTCAATGGCTGAAATCAAGATCGTATTTTTTTCTCGACTAAGTTTTGAAGTTCGTTCAGTCGGAGGAATTATTGAGAAGCAATAGGCTCATCCGATGCTTCTTTGTTAAGTGTTTGGTCCAAGGGAAGAAACAAGCTCTTTGGCGGAACTAGCCGAACTGTTTTAATTAGTTTAAGATTCGGTCCAATTAAGTTATATTTATTTGTTATCTGTTTGATAAAAATTTTAGCTGGCAAGCCGTGAGGGGAGCAACTTAGAGTACCCGAGAAGAGAAATTAAAATTCAAATCTTTCACCACTATTCGGAAGTAAGGTGAAGGTTACTAGGAATTACTATATTTTTTAGTCCAAGCCTCCTGCCTCTTACCTGGCGGCCGGGATTTCGTCTACTGGTAGGATTTTAAGGTTAAATCAGTTGCCAGGTAAGAGGCAGGAGACATAGGAGGACAAAACAATGATGTACGGGGATGGTGAAAGAACTGAGGTTATGAAAGTTGACTTGATTATTAATCTGCAAGCTCTCCTCCGATTACCTGGTTGCCGTCAAGCACACGGCAGAGAGCAAATATGCGGATCAGAAGAATAAGTCCGCCGGTGGTGGAAGAACTAAAAATCTATCATATGAGGAGTGGTCACAATTTCTCAAGCGTTTAGGGCGGGACGGATTATTACGATGGGAGACGACGGTGAGATTACTGACGGTTTAATGGTTTTAGAAGGTGGGAAAATCGACTACGTTGGGCCCTACGAACTGGAAAAGTTGCCGGAGAACGCAGAAGTACTGGATTTCGGCGATAAAACCCTGATGCCGGGACTTATTGATTCCCATACTCACGTGGGTATGCACGAAGAAGGTGAGGGCTGGGAGGGTCAGGATACCAACGAAATGACGGACCCGGTAACGCCCCAGGTAAAAGCTATTGACGGGATAAATCCGGCAGGTCTTGGGCTTCAGGATGCTATAAACGCGGGTGTCACAGCTGTGAACACCGGACCGGGTTCCGGCAACGTAATCGGAGGTCAATTTGCCGCGGTAAAGACTGCGGGTTCGATAGTTCTGGACGAACTTTTGATTAAGGAACCAACGGCCATGAAGATGGCCACCGGCGAGAACCCAAAACGGGTCTACAAAGAAAAGGATCGTATTCCCAGCACGAGAATTGGTACGGGGGCAACGTTGAGGGAAGCGCTCTTCGACGCGGAGGATTATATTGAGAGAAAGGAAGGAAACGGAGAAGAGAATTCGTTTAAAAAAGATTACAAGCTAGAGGCACTGGTGCCCGTGGTTAAAGGTGATCTGAGGGCTAAAATACATGCTCACAGATCCGACGATATTGTTACCGCTATCAGGATCGCGGAGGAGTTCGACCTGGACTATTCAATTGATCACTGTACGGAAGGTCATAAGATAGCGGATTTCCTTGCGGAACGGGGAGTGGATGCCGTAGTTGGGCCAAGTATGACCCCGCGAAGTAAAAGAGAGTTAATCGAGAGAACTTTCAAAACTCCCGGTATACTGGCGGAGGCCGGAGTAAGGGTGGCTATAACAACTGACTCACCAGTTATACCCATTCAGTACCTTCCCCTGCTCGCTGCGTTTGCCGTGAGAGAGGGAATGGACAGAATGGAAGCTCTCAAGGCGATTACGATCAACAGTGCCCATATAGCTGGAATAGATGAGAGGGTGGGTTCACTTGAGTCCGGCAAAGACGGAGATTTTATCGTGGCTGATGGTTCCATCTTAGACCTGGAGAATAACCTGGAAAGGGTCTTCGTGGAAGGTCGCGAAATAGACAGAAGCGAACTGCCGAAATCCGGAAAATCCAGAACTTTTTAACGTCTACTAATAAAGGACAGATAATTTAAAATGACACCATCCAGCTCGAAATTATTTGAAGGAGGAAAACCCGAGTCGGACGAGATATACTCGGTATCCCGATTAAACAGGGAAGCTCGTTATCTGTTAGAGGAAAATTTTCGTTCGATATGGGTTGAGGGAGAAGTATCAAACCTTCATAAATCCTCTGCCGGTCACCTCTACTTTACGCTGAAAGAGGAAGACTCCGAGATAGACGCCGTTATGTTTTCCGGTGATAGGAAGAAAGTAAACCTCGAGCCGGAGGACGGGATGGCTCTTATCGTCCAGGGAACGTTGACCGTCTACGAAAAGAGGGGTCGTTACCAGCTGAGGGTTAGAGACCTCAAAGAGGTGGGTAAGGGCAAGCTTCAGAAGAAATTTCAGCAGCTCAAGAAAAGGTTGATGGAAGAAGGACTATTCGACGAGTCCCACAAGAAAAGCATTCCAGGGTATCCAAGAACTTTGGGAATTATAACTTCCCCTTCGGGCGCAGCCGTTAAAGATATAATTTCGACAATCGAGGCCAGGTTTCCCGCCGTTACATGTTATATCTTTCCCGTGAAAGTTCAGGGAGAGGAAGCAGGAGGGCAGATATCTGAGTCGATCCGCCGGGCAAACCTTCTTCGAGAAAAGATAGGTCTCGAGCTGCTCATCGTTAGTAGGGGTGGAGGTTCACTGGAGGACCTCTGGCCTTTCAACGAAGAAGAAGTTGCCCGGGCTATATACGACTCCGACCTTCCCGTGGTCTCGGGGGTAGGGCACGAAGTGGATTTCACGATCTCTGATTTCGTGGCCGACGTTAGAGTTCCTACTCCAACGGCGGCAGGAAAAGAGGTTGTTCCGGATCAAAAGGAGATCTTAAACGACGTAGAATTATATATGGATAGAATATCAAATACGGGGATTTCAGCTGTCGAAGACCGAAAAAGAAAGCTGGACAGGTTAATCTCCAGTTTTGGGTTTAGGATTCCGTTCAGAAACCTAGAAGATAAATCTCAGGAGTTCGACGAATTGGCGGTAGAGTTATTGGAGAACGGAGCAAATGTTCTGTCCCAACGCAGGGATTCTCTGAACTCCCTCGTTGACAGGCTTTCAAATGCCAATCCGACAGAACTTCTTAAAAAGGGGTATTCGGTCACTTACGGAGAAAGTGGGACTTTGGTTACCGATTGCAGGGACGTAGAAGAAGGGGAAAGCTTGAAGACAAAACTGTATAAAGGTATTATTCGTTCTGTGGTAACGGGGGTTGATGAGGATGAGTGAAGAAGAAGTAGACATCGAAGAGAACCTTGAGAAACTGGAATCGATAGTCAAAGAGCTGGAAAACGAGCAACTGGACCTTGAAAAATCGATAGAGCTATTCGAAAAGGGAGTGAAACTTGCCGAAGAAGTCAAGGAAGGACTGTCGGAAGCGGAACTCCGGTTGAAGAAGGTAGTTGAATCAACTGATCTTGACTTTGAGGCTGAGGACTTCAATCTTTAGAATATGTCCAGGATGCTACCGAATTATGCTTTTTTGGGAGAAATAAGTTTCAAAAACGAGGTATGAGATATGAAAGAGTACGAGAGTTTGGATTCTCTCTTTACGGAAACAACGTCAGAATTTTCGAATAGCGAGTTCAAAACTTCCGCTCCTACTCCGGATGACGGTTATGACTACAAAAATGTGAAGTTCGATGAGCTAGCGTCCCTTGTAGGTAGGTTGGCCCAGACGATGGTGGATAAATACGGGATTGAGAAAGGAGACAAGGTCGCCATCGTGGGTAGGCCCCATCCAAAGTGGGCCGCAGCGTTTTTTGCTGCTCAACGGGTTGGAGCAGTAGTAGTCCCCATCGCTTATAATTTTACCTCCGAAGAAATCAGGCGGGTACTTCACGAATCCGAATCGAAGCTGGCAATAGTACAGAGCGACAAACATTCCGTCGTCTCTGAAAAATTTAACTCTCTATCGTACCTGGAAAACTTAGTAGTATACGGGGGAGAGGAAGAAGGGTTTAAGTCGTGGGATTCTTTTCTTTCCAGAGAGGAATTTACGGACCGCCCTCCACAGGATCCGGACGAAGTAGCCGTGTTAATGTATACTTCGGGTACGACGGGTCATGGAAAGGGGGTTATGCTAACACACAAAAATCTCCTGGTGAACGTCCACGACATTGCAGAAACGCTGGAAGTCACTCCCGATGACTGTATGGTGTCCATTCTACCCTGGGACCACATATACGGTTTGACTACCACTTTACTGGTGCCCCTGGCGTTTGGAGCTTCGATGGTCTATACCGTAGATTATCGAAACTTGCCAAGCGTTCTTATGGACAACGAGGGCACGATACTCCTGGGCGTACCGAAGTTACTCAATGCACTTTACGAGGAAACCCTCGAAAAAATAAAGTCCACCTGGTGGACGAGGTGGTTGTACAAACTATCGCCGAGCCTGTTAAAGTCCAAGGTGAAGTCCAAACTGGCGGGAGACCAGTTCAGGTTCATTACCTCGGGTGGCGCTCCTCTGAACCCGGAGACGGCAAAGGGTTTGAAGGCACTGGGAATTGGTGTTATGGAAGGTTACGGATTAACGGAAACGTCTCCTGTGCTCACGTTTACCCGTGACCCTTTTACGGATAAAGAGGGTAGCGTCGGTCTACCTCTTCCAAGCGTAGATATTAAGCTGAGAGAGACTGATGACAAGGAGATAAACGAGGTTCTCGTAAAAGGTCCTAATGTTATGAAGGGATATTACAAGAACGAGGAAAAAACCAGGGAGGTTTTAGAAGAGGACGGGTGGTTTCATACCGGGGATTCGGGATGGCTCGACGAGGATGGCGGGCTACACCTCAACGGGAGAACCAAGAATGTAATCGTTCTCGAGTCCGGGAATAACGTCTATCCCGAGGAAGTTGAACACGAGTTGGGACGTATTTCATTTATTGAAGAGGTTATGGTCAAAGAGGGAAGGAGGAACGGGCGAGCTGTAGTTTCAGCCGTGATTTACCCCGATTACGAGGCACTGGAAGAGAAGGGAATTGAAGAAGAGGGTTACATAAAAACGTTCCTCTGGGAGAAGATAAAGTCCGAGTCAAAAAGCCTTGCGCCATATATGCGGATAAAAAGCAAGAAGGATATTGAGATAATCGAAGAGCCATTCGAAAAGACGCCGACACAGAAAGTGAAGCGTTATCTGTATAAGGAGCGGGAGGAAGAGGAAGAAGTTAATAGCGGATAGTAAAGTTATCAAACTCGTCTTTGGGTTCTTTCCGCTCGACTTCGACTTTATCTACATTTGCAAGCCTCGGCCCGCTGTTTGCCCAGGTTATTAGGCTTTCCACGTCATCCCTTTTTCCTTCCGCAATCACTTTGACGGACCCGTCGGCCAGGTTCTTTACCCAGCCCGTTACTCCGAGCTGCCTTGCTTTCCTCCTCGTGCTATTTCTAAAACCTACACCCTGGACCCTGCCTGTTATCTTCAATCGCGCTCTTTCTTTCTCCATGTTTGAAAAAAAATTGTCTCTCTAGTGGTTTTGTTTTATAGTAAAGAAAAAAATTCGTTTTTCAAATTTGTCAATCCCAAATCTTTCAGCAATTTGAAGGTCCGATCTCGGCCTCGCTCCTCATGCTTCCAGAGGAAGCATGGAACCATGCCCGCTCGGCCTCGATGTTCAGCTTTGACTGAAAAGGATTTTCCTGAACAATTACCAGAGAACCATAAGACGTGCGTTAAATCTATTGTCCTTTTATTGTCGAGGGCTCCGGGCCGAGAAAATTCCAGCGACGCGGCGGGTGGTCCGTCATCTGCTCTTCC
>JAGXKX010000026.1 GCA_018335015.1 Candidatus Bipolaricaulota bacterium | reverse complement strand
GAAAAAGAAAAAGCCCAGCAGGGTGGACCCGCTGGGCTATATTTCTTAGACCAACCGTAGGTACGTTACTACTCTTCCCATTGAGCCAGGAGCTCGTCATATGGGACTGTCTCCGGCTCTTCAGGTGGCCTTTCTGCTTTTGGAGAACCTTCCTGCTCGAGCCAGTATTCTCTGGACCTCTTTTCATTTAAGTCGGGAGAATACTTCGGTAGTCTCAGCTGTGACATCAGATTGTCCTGTGTCTCCGCCAGATTGTCCATTGCCTCTTTTGGTGTCTTTTCACCCGTCGCGGCCAGGCCTATTTCCTTCCACCATTGCTCTGCCAACAGAGGATAATGAGGTACGTTCATTCCAGTGTCAGTCCATTGATCCTCTACAGGTGATTTATAGAAGGTAATTAATCCACCCAACTCACCTTCATGCTCGTTCCAGTATTTCGAATTCACCGTGGATTTCCGGATAGGAGTTCGACCGACAGCAAATTTACGCATGGTAATTGACTTCGCAGTTGCAAACTGGGCCCAGAGCCAGGATGCCTCACGTTTCTCTCCTTCCGTCATCTTCAGAATAGTCCAGCTACCAGCGTCCTGGTAACCAACCTTCATCCCTTCGTCCCAGTACCTACCATGGGGCGTCGGTGCAACACGCCATAAGGGAGTTCCCTCATCATCGGTCACCGTGGAGTCCGGCTGTGTAAACGGATCAGCTGAAAGGAACGTAATGTATTGGAACGGTCTCTGAGCAACAGTCCCTCTCGAGGGTACGGGACCGGCTTCGTTCCAGCCCATGGAGGAAGCATACGGTGGGGCGTACTCGTCAAGCCAGTTCACGTATTTTTCAAGCGCGTAGTAAGCTGCTGGGCCATTCAGAGCACCTCCCCGGGCTACCATGGAACCGACCGGCTTCCTGTCTTTTACGCGGATTCCCCATTCGTCTACCGGCATACCGTTCGGAATTCCTTTCGAGCCTACGCCGGCAATTGAAAGCCACGCGTCCGTAAACCTCCAGCCGAGAGATGGACCTTTTTGACCGTAATCCATGTGACCGTAGATTTCTTCCGATTCCGGCGGATTAGGAACGTCGGCCTTAGTCACGTGCTCGGTAAAGAACTCGGCGATGTCTTCGTATGCCGCCCAGTTTCGCGGAACACCGAGCTCATATCCGTACATCTCCCTGAACTTTTCCTTGAGGTCGGGGTCAGTAAACCAATCATAACGGAACCAGTAGAGGTTGGCGAACTGCTGGTCCGGTAACTGAATCTGTTCACCTTCGTAGTTCTGACCGAATTCGGGGTTCAGGAAGTCATCCAGATCAAGGTGGGGGTTCGTAATATCCTCCCCGTCACCGTTCATATAATCCGTCAGATTAACGGCACTTTCCAGACGGACATGAGTACCAATTAGGTCGGCGTCGTTAACGTATATATCGTAGATTTTCTGTCTGGTCGCTAGCTGAGTCTGGAGTTTCTCGATCAGGTCACCTTCACCAATAATGTTATGCGTTACTTTAATCCCGGTAATGTCCTCGAACGCATCCGTCAAGACGTCCGATTCCCATTTATGCGTCCTGATCGCTTCCGCAACCGAATCGATAGACATACCACGATACGGTTCAGTCGCGTGAGCGAACCAAACCAATTCCTCTATCTGCTCCTTGACTGTAAACGTGGACGGTTGAAATTCCTCAAAGACCCATTCTACGGCTGCCTCTTCGTATTGAGAAAGCGGGCCCCATTCCGATTCCGCCCAGTCCATTGCTTCCGCTTTGCTCATCTTGGGATAATTCGGCTCGTCCGGCCAGTCCTGAGCCGTTACGCCAACTAAGCTGAACGTCAAGGCTAATAATAATGCCAGGGTTAGCCCCAGCCATTTTGTGAATTTACTATTCATTTTTTGCCCTCCTAAGGTTATAAATAGGCTAAAACAATTGAAGAGTGAGCATTAAATTCTGAGCTCTGGTTTTCACCTCCTACATGAATCGATAATTGGTTAAAACCGTCGCAAGATTACGGTACCTTCTACTGCTCCGATACCCATTGCCCACCAGATCGACAGAGAGGGTACTACCGCCAACCAGATAAAGACCGTAGAACCGAGAGCGAGCAGACTAATGAATACGCGGTCTCCTCTGGTCGTCTCGATCGGCAACCAGCCTTTCCTGGGATAGCCGGGTGACTTCATATCGTAGAAGGCAAGAAAGATCAACATAACCACGATACTCCCGAAGAAATAAGCCGAAGGTAACGTCCAGCGCATCCAGCCCATGATCAGACCCTCCCCATTGCAAATCCCTTAGCCATGAGGTTTCTAATGAAGTAAACCACCAGAGCTCCTGGTACCATGGTCAATACTCCCGCCGCAGCTAGAACTCCCCAGTCCCATCCTCCCGCCCCCAGACTTCTGGAAAGCGTCACGGTAATCGGTTTGGCCGCGGTAGAGGTTAGGGTTCTGGCCAGAAGTAATTCGACCCATGAGAACAGAAAAGCGAAGAAAGCCGCTACGGCTATCCCCTGAGAAATCAGCGGGCGGAATATCTTCCAGAAAAACCTGGGAAAACTGTAACCATCCACGAAAGCCGTTTCATCTATCTGGCGCGGGATGCCTGACATAAAACCTTCTAAAATCCAGATAGCCAGCGGGAGGTTAAACAGAGCGTGAGCAAGTGCCACAGCGAGGTGTGTATCGAACAAGCCGATATTCGAATAAAGGGCGAAAAACGGAACTATAAACGCTGCCGTGGGAGCCATCCGGTTTGTCAGTAACCAGAAAAAGAGATGCTTGTCCCCCCTGAAATCCCAGCGTGAAAACGCGTAAGCCGCGGGAACGGCAGCAATTATAACTATAACTACATTCAGTGAGACAAAAGCAATCGAGTTCAGAAACCCTCTCCTCCAGAAAGGAGAAGTAAATATCTGCACGTAATTCTTGACGGTGAAGTTTTGAGGAAACCACGTCATATAATTCAGGATTTCGTTATTGGTTTTGAATGAAGTATTCACCATCCAATACAGCGGCAACAACAAGAAGGCAAAGTATATCCAGACTGCAAAATTCCGCTTTTTCATTTGGAACTACCTCCTCCTACGTTCAGCATAATCGTATAAAGCAACCAGGACAGAAGTATTACGAGGAAGAAGTAGACAATCGAAATTGCTGCTCCCATTCCCATGTTGAAGCCTCCAATCGCCTTTCTAGAAGTGTAGATACTTAAAAAAGTAGTCGAATTGCCGGGTCCTCCTCCCGTCAGCTGGAATGGCTCGGCGTAGATCTTAAAGGAATCCATAAAACGCAACAGCACCGCCAGAATCAGAGCATGCTTCAATTTGGGCAACGTTACGTACCTGAACTTAGCCCAGGCGGAAGCGCCGTCGATCTTGGCCGCCCGGTAAAACTCTTCCGGAATTGCCTGAATTCCGGCATAACAGAGCAATACGACCAGAGGGGTCCAGTGCCAGACATCCATCGTTACAACTGTCCACCAGGCATCTCCGGGGTTCGAAGCGGCATTATAGCCCCCGTAGCCAAGCCATTGGAATATCTTCGGAACGGCCCCTAGGTCGGATCGGGTAAACACCCTCCAAATAATTCCCACTACGTTCCACGGAATCAGAAGCGGAACTCCCAGCAGCACGAGGCTCCAGCCGACCCATTTACCCTTTTTGGGCAGCGCAAGCGCTATACCCAGTCCCAGCGGTATCTCTATCAACAGAACCTCAAAGCTGAACAAGACCTGTCGTCCGAGAGAACCAATGAAAACAGAATCCTGAAAGACTTCGACAAAGTTTTCCATCCCGACAAACTGCGGAGCAGAACCGGGGAAAACGGTATACTGAGCGTAATTGATTACCGTCATCAGGGGGATGAAGGCACTAAGTGACATCACGGCCAGAGACGGTATCAAGAACCACCAGGCTCTATTTTTCATCGGATCTCCTCCTCGATAAAGCGACGAAACTTTTACACAAGGTTATTCGCCCCCATTTTCAATTGCTTGTCCTTCGTGAAACAACCTAATATTTTCCTGATTTAGACCGATAAACTTCTCATCACCCACCTCCACCTGTTCATCCAGCGGGACCTCTGCCTTTATTTCCTTGTCTATCTCCGGAAGCTTGAGAGTAATTATCCGATAGCTTCCCAGGTGTTCGGTTAACGTAACCGTGGTAGAAATTGGTTTATCCTCTCGCTGCTCGTCCGCAATATCTATCTGGTAAGGTCTTATGCCAACCTGAAGGCTGGTCCAGCTAGGATCCAGGAGGTCTTTAATTTCATCAGAGATAGGAATTTCGAAGCTCCCGACTTTGAGCTTACTATCAGTAGCCACACAATCTATGAAATTCATCCCCGGGCTCCCGATAAAGTTACCGACAAAAGTAGAAACCGGTTGTTCGTAAAGTTTTTCAGGGGACCCGTACTGAACGATTTGTCCTTGATTCATAACGGCAGCTTTGTCTGCAAATGTGAGCGCTTCGTGCTGGTCGTGTGTTACGTAGAGAGACGTGACTTTCAGCCTTTGCTGGGCCTGACTTATACGACGGCGCAATGTTAGCTTTCTGCCGGGATCCACGTCGGTCATTGGTTCGTCAAAGAGCAAAGCGGTGGTGTCGTGGCGGATAATTCCTCGTCCAAGCGATACTAGCTGGCTCCATTCCGGACCGAAGTTACCGGGGTTGTCATGGAGCTTATCAACCAGCCCCAGTAATTCCGCCGTTTCCTGAACCCGTTCCTTGATTTCTTCTTTAGGAACGTCCCGGTTTCTAAGTGGGAAAGCAAGATTACCGTACACGTCCATCGAATCGTAAACGACCGGAAACTGAAAAACTTGAGCAACGTCCCTATCTTGTGGAGGTAATTCCGTCACGTCTTCCCCGTCAATGAGAACTTTCCCTTCCGTCGGAGTTAATAAGCCGGATATAATGTTTAGCAGGGTTGTCTTTCCGCAGCCGGAGGGACCAATTAACGCATTTGAAGTTCCTTCCTCCAGAGTCAAGTTTACATCTTTCACGGCTTGCGTTTTCTCCCCACCCGACTCGTAAATGTGAGTTATGTTACGCAGTTCTATTTTTGACATGGTTTATCACTTCTTTTCTCCTAGGGTCGTCCTGGAGCCCTGGGTTACGATCTCGCTCGTTTCCTGATCGAAAACGTAAATCAGCTGAGGGTCAAGGGAAATGGTCAACCGCTCGCCTTCCGGTCGGCGCTTTGGTTCGGGAACGAAAATAATGATTTCCTGACCCTGGTGATCGGAGTGGAGGGTTGTAGTCGATCCGACGATTTCGTTGAAAGAGACAACTGTATCAAAGGTCACACTCCCCTCTAACTCACCTATCTCCAGGTCCTGTGGCCTAATACCGAGAAGGTAACTTCTGCCGGTTTCCAGTTTTTCCTGATCGAATGCTTCTACCTGTAACTCGTCACTTACTCGAAAGCACTTAGTCCCCTCTTCCTCTATTAGCTCCGCGTTCAGGACGTTCATCTGAGGTTCATTCAGGTAAGATCCAACTTCGACGTAGCCCGGATGGTAATAAACCTCTTCGCTCTCTCCGAATTGAAGTATGTTTTTATCATGGAGAAAACCTATATGGCTGGACATCGACAGAGCATCTTCGGGAGCCGGAGTGGCGTAAATGAAAGTACTCTGTTCTTCCTGAAAGATAAGCTGGAACTGGCCCCGTAACTCCTCTCTCAGCTTGTAATCAAGATTGGCAAGTGGTTCGTCCAGAAAGGTAAACTGCGGTTCTTTAATTAGTGCTCGGGCAATGGCCGTTCGCTGTTTTTCACCACCACTGGCTTCTTCCGGCAGGTGATCCAGCAGGTCCCGGATATTCAAGAGTTCGGCAACTTCCTGAACCCGGGCATCGATCTCTTCTTCGGAGAAGTTCTCCTCGGAGACCCTCAAAGGTGAGGCTATGTTTTCGTAGAGAGTCAGGGAGGGATAATTGATAAACTGCTGGTATACCATGGAAATTTTCCTGTTCTGGACAGGCACATCGGTTACATCCTCCCCGTCGTAATATACCTTGCCCTCTGTCGGTTTTTCCACCCCTGCCATTACGCGCAGCAAGGTCGTTTTGCCTGCACCCGTAGGAGCTACGATGCTGGTAAAACTGTTATCGGGTATGCTCAAATTTAGACCCTTTAGCACGACCTCCGCTCCATAATTTTTTGAAAGGTTCGATACATCAATTCCCATCAGGTCGCCTCCTCTACTTTAGAATTTAGGAAACTCGACGGTTAACCAACATGGATTTACGAATTCTGAACCACCCGGATTTAACGATTTTGATTGAATTGTTTCATAACTTTATAGTAAAGTAACGAAAACTCAATCAAATTTCAAGAAAAACAAAATAAACAAAAAATAATGATAATTTATTCACGAAGTCCAGTTTCTAGCCCGCTTGACAGCTTTTATCCAGCGATTGTAAAGCTCTGCTCTCTCCCTAGGTTCCATATCGGGCTCGAACCTTTGACTGCCTTTACTTTTGATTAACTCCTCTAACTCTTCCAGCCCATTCCAGAAACCAACCGTCAGCCCCGCTCCATAAGCAGCTCCAAGGGCGGATGACTCGAAGACTCCGGTCCGAACCACCGGCAGTGAGGATATATCACTCTGGAACTGACAGAGGAAGTTGTTTTCGGCAGCCCCGCCGTCTACTCTAAGTTCATCCAGCTCCTGGTCCGCTTCGTCTTTCATCGACCGGAGGACGTCCTCTACCTGGTAGGCGATCGATTCGAGTCCGGCTCGTGCCAGGTGTCTCTCATCGCTTCCCCGCGTCAAACCGACTATCGTCCCCCTGGCGTTCGAGTCCCAGTGGGGTGCACCGAGACCAGCAAAAGCAGGGACCATGTAAACACCGTCATTTCCATCCACACTTTTGGCTAACTTCTCGCTTTCCGCTGCTTCGTCGACGATATTAAGTCCGTCCCGGAGCCACTGGATGGTAGCACCGGTCGAATAAATAGAACCTTCCAGGGCGTACCGAGTCTCTCCATCGGCGGAAAAACCAATTGTGGTAAGTAAATTCTCGCTAAAACACGGCTTATCCCCCACGTTGACCAGCAGGAAGGAACCGGTACCGTACGTATTCTTTGCTTCTCCAGGGTTGTAACAACCCTGGCCGAACAGGGCCGCCTGCTGGTCGCCCA
Organism: Candidatus Bipolaricaulota bacterium; assembly: GCA_018335015.1. Lineage (GTDB taxonomy): Bacteria > Bipolaricaulota > Bipolaricaulia > M55B111 > M55B111 > JAGXLP01. Next base: position 12,039 of record JAGXKX010000026.1, on the reverse strand, counting down.
AAGCAGCGCCTATCGCGACCCCATTTAACGGCTCGAGATTGCTGACCTCTCCGTACTGCTGGACGTTCTCCACCGGATCCGGTAAGCTCCTTCTCGGCACGTCAAAGAAATCCAGCAACTCCTGATCCCAAACCTTTTCTTCGATGTCGAACAACATCGTGCGAGAGGCGTTAGTATGGTCCGTAACGTATACGTCGCCGCCCGTGAGCTTCCAGATAAGCCAGCTTTCGATCGTTCCAAACAGGGCTTCACCTTTTTCTGCTTCACCGCGTAACCCGTTCACGTTTTTCAGAAGCCACTCGATCTTCGTCGCGGAAAAATATGGGTCCAGCCTGAGACCCGTCTTTCCTTTTACAACCTCCCCAACATGAGTTCCCTCGAGTTCTTCACACCTGTCGGATGTCCGCCTATCTTGCCAGACAATCCCGTTATGCAGTGGCTCTCCCCGTTCGTCCCAGGTGAATACCGTCTCCCGCTGGTTGGTAATGCCGACACTGACAAGATCATCAGCATTTAAACCGGCTTCTTCCAGAGCTTCCTCGGTTACGATTCCTAACTTCTCCCAGATCTCGTCAGGGTCGTGTTCGATCCATCCCGGTTCCGGGTAAATCTGCTCGTGTTCCCTGTAAGCCGAACTAATTTGATTGCCTTCGTGGTCGAATACTATAAACCTTGTTCCCGTGGTACCCTGATCAATCGCACCGACGAATTTAGCCATGCTTTAACCGCCACCTCCGAATCGTTCACTAATAACTGAGATCGACCCCATAATTTTCAATAAAATTCATCGATTAAGATACAGGTAAAAGAATTGGCTTGTTTTTCCGAAAACCCTAAGACAGCACCTTGTCTTCCTCTTTTTCCGCAACCCGGTCCAGAGACCTGCTTGTCACCACGGAAATATCCGTTCCACAGACGTCCTCTATAACGACATCACCCACTTCCGCCGGGGCTTCCAGTTCGACCTCTTTGAGTTCCTCGAGACAGCAGTCCAGTTCGTCCTTGGGAACTCCGGTTTCCGTTCTGACCGGTATCCGGGGGTACTTGGCGTTTTTTATCTTAACTGTCGTAGTCAATATTCTCCGTGGATCGTGGAACTCGCTCTTAACGTATTCCTCCCCTTTGGCACAGTTGTAACCGGATATTTCCTTGATCTCTTCGTCTTCAAACTCCACTTCAACGGTACAGCCTTTCGGACAAGCAACACAGGTATATTCTTCTTTTGGCATCAGAACCTCCTGGTTACCTCTACTTCGATCTCGTCAAGACCTTGAAGCTCTTCCAGGTCCTCCCCCTCAACTTCATTTACCTCCATCTCTCCAGGCGTAACTATCTTTTCGAAGAAAGAAATATCAGTCCCCTTTATCGAGATATCAGCGTTTTCCATAGGCTCCTCGACGCGCAGCGCGAACCGGAAGTCGTCCTCGCCGCTTACCTTCTGCGGTACCACGTAGTTGACGTTCTCTCCTGGCACGACGTCTTTTTCAGCACTCTGCAAGTTTCCGTTACCAGCGTAGGCAACGGCCCCGTCTCCGGCCCGGAAGCCATCCATCGTAACCCAGTCCACCAGATCCTCTATATGTACTGAGTTTCCGCAGCCAAAGATACCCGGGACGTCGGTCTGGAACCACTCGTCCACGATAGGACCACTCGTCCTCTCGGATAACGTGACACCCGCCTCCTTGAAGAAATCGTTCTCGGGAACTAGTCCGACTGACAGCAGTAGCAGATCGACGTCAATGTCCTGTCCCGTACCTTCTACAGGCTTCATGTTATCATCCACCCTGGAGAGCTCGACCCCTTCCAGCCTATTCGAACCGTAGATATCCGTTACAGTATGGCTCAGGTGAAGAGGAATGTCGTAATCGTGAAGGCACTGAACCACGTTCCGGTTCAACCCGGTCGGATAGTCCATGATTTCGGCCACACCAGCCACTTCAGCCCCTTCCCAGGTCAGCCTCCGAGATATTATCAGACCGATATCTCCCGAACCGAGAACGAACACACGTTTGCCAGGGAGAAACCCCTTTTTATTTATCAGTTCCTGAGCAGTTCCGGCTGGCATTACGCCAGAAGGTCGGCTACCCGGTATTCTTATTTCACCACGCGATCTTTCCCTGGCGCCGGTGGCTAGAACTACCGCTTCCGCTTCAACCTCAAGCAGGCCATTCGGGGTCAGTAGGGTCATCGATTTATCCGGTCTCATCGAGAGGACGAATGTATTTAGCATGACATCGACGGAACTTTCGCTTATCTGGCTGGTAAACCTCTCCGCGTATTCCGGTCCCGTCAGCTCTTCCCCGTAAATCTCGACGCCAAATCCGTTGTGAATACACTGATTGAGGATTCCACCGAGTTCTATATCCCTCTCGACGATCATTACCTCGGCACCCTCCTCGGCGCCACGAAGTCCGGCAGCCATGCCAGCCGGCCCACCACCAACCACCACAATGTCTTTCTTAGTACTTTTAATATTAGAGTTCATCATCACTCGCCCTTCTTGGTTTCTTCGGCCAGTAGGTAAGAATTATCCCCTTTCTTCGTTATTTCCTTAGGAGAAACCCCCAGCTTATCCGAGAGGATCTCGATCAACCGGGGCGTACAAAAACCACCCTGACAGCTCCCCATTCTGGATCTAGTTCTGAACTTGATTCCGTCAAGAGTGGTAGCTCCTCGGTCGATCGCCTCTTCTATCTCGGCCCTGGTTACCTCTTCGCAGCGACAGACTATGTCCTTTGCCGCTTTGTACTTGTCCGTGTATTGAGCGATCTCGTCAATATCCATCTCCGCAAACTTCGGGATCGGATTTCTCCTGGGATCAAAGTCAGAATCGTCAATCAGTTCTAGCCCCAGATCCTCGAGCAGACCAACAACGTGTTCAGAAATTGCTGGCGCCGCAGTTAGTCCAGGGGATTGAATGCCGGCAACGTTGACAAAATTATCCGCCGCGTCGGACTCGCCGATCACAAAATCGTCCGACCCTGCTTTCGCCCGCAAACCGGCAAAGTTAGTCCGGATCTTGCCGGTATCGATATCCGGAAACAATTTCATTGCCCCGCCCAGTACTTTTTCCAGCCCCTCCTTCGTAGTTGCAACTGACGGCTCTTCAAGCGGCTGATGGTTAGGACCGAATATAATGCTGCCCTCGGCAGCCGGAGTGACCAATATACCTTTGCTTTCCTGGGTTGGCAGGGGGAAATTTATCCGCCTGACGTAGCCTTCTATTTCGCTGTCCAGCAGGTGGTACTCCCCTCGTGCCGGAAATATTGAGAAACTATCGTCACCGACCATGCCGGCTATTTCGTCGGAATGAATTCCGGCCGCGTTGATCACGTACTTACCGTCGAAGTTACCTCCACCCGACTCGATGGTAAATTTAGCCTCATCTTCCCCTTTTTGAATTCCTTTAACGGGAGCATTAAAGTGAAAGTCTACCCCGTTCTCCCTCGCGTTCTCGAAAAGAGCTATCGTAAGCTTGTAAGGAGCCACGACCCCTGCAGTAGGTGCGTACAGAACCACCTCTACTTCTTCCGTTATATTAGGCTCCAGTTCCTCAATTCTTTTCCGGTCCGTGATTATTTCCAGCTCTTCAACACCGTTTTCCTCGCCCTGCTCCAACAAGTTTTCGAGCTTGTCCAGCTGTGACTTATCCTTTGTGGACACAAACGAGCCCAGACGCTTGAATGGCACGGAAAGGTTTTCCGTCCACCCCCCGTACTTCTTGTTTCCCGGAGCTGAAAAAGAAGCCTTAGCGGTTCCCGGCTTGGCGTCGTAACCAGCGTGGACTATCCCGCTATTTGCTTTTGTCGTACCCCAACATACATCCGGTTCCTTTTCCAGCACACCAACATCTATTTTGTACCTGGATAGTGCTCGGGCCACTCCTGTACCTATGATCCCGCCACCGATAACTATAACATCGTAACTTGCATTCATGAATATATCTCCTCGAAACCATCTAGTTTAGCTAAAAAGCTAAACAAACTCGAAAGTTATCATAACGAAAACAACATTTATTGTCAAATTTTGATGACTTATAAAAACACTTCTGTTTCTCTTAAATTAATTTATTTTTATAGCAGTAGTTATAGGAACGTGGTAATATGTGGAAAACTTGATACGGGGTTGGTTCACAGGGAAGTAATGTCTGAGTAAAACTCTGTGGACAGGGTGTTAATATCATCCTTTTTGTGTTGAAAGCGATTGTGGATAGCTGTCAAGATTTCTTTTCAACAGGACTTTTCCACAAAAAATTACGATTCTTTCCCGTTTTTAACAGGTTATCCACAGAGTTTTCCACAATTCGCCCTTTCTTATCGGTCAATTGTCCTTAGAAAAAGGGATAACTGTCGAACCGAGAGGGGAAGGGGAAGCCCAATTTTATCTCGGGGATTTGTCCATATTAACCCCTCTTGTCTGGTTTTACGGAAGCTCTCAAATTTTATCTTCAGGAAACCAGGGGAAGAACTTGTTCGTTCTTTTCGCGTACTCCTGGTATTCTTCGTCGTCCGCGTACCTTTTTTCCAGCGGCGGGACTCCGGAGACATAAAGGAGGAGGTAGCCTATCGCTATTGGACTAACGACCCCCGCCCAGCCGTAAGGTACCGATACCGTCAGAAGGTAAACTCCCCACCAGAGCAGGGCTTCTCCGAAGTAGTTGGGATGCCTGGTGTAGTTCCAGAGCCCTTCAGTCATAATTCTGTTATCGTCGCTCTTCCGGTTTTTAATAAAATCGGATAGCTGGTAGTCGCCTATTACCTCGAAACCAAATCCGACGAGCCAGACAACTATACCAAGGTAACCGAAAAGACCTATACCTTCCTTCGGAAGGAAGTTGATCATTATGAGAGGGTAGGAAATAACCAGCATTAAAAGCCCCTGAACCAGGAAAATTCTTACGTAGCTTATCAGATAAGCCCGCCCCTCCCAGTTTTCCCGCATCTGTCGGTAGCGGAAATCCTCTTCTTTACCCCAGTTTCGTTTCATTATGTGATAACCGAGCCTCATTCCCCACAATCCAACCATAAGAGCAGATATTACCCCTCGAATGGTCATCACGGGCGAAAGCAGCAAGGAGAGAATCCCGACCAGGACGAATCCCGGACCCCAGGCGACATCGACAACGGAATAGTCTGACTTTGCCTGGGCGACTAAATAAACGGCTGTCATGTATGCGAAGACCGATAATACTATCGCGAGCGGTCCTTGAAAGTTCATTTATTCGGTGAGGTAAGAAACGGACACGGCGCCTATACCAGCGTGTGCTCCGATCAACGGGGAAATATCCATCGTGTAATCCGGTGTTAAGCCTGTTTCTGTTTCGATCATTTCAGCCAGTTCCTTTGCCTCTTCCGGAGCGCGAACGTGACCGATGGCGTACTTTTTCACCCTGGAATCGTTATGAGGTGACCCAATCATCTCGAGGATCTGGTTGAAATTGGTTTTCCTTAATAAAGGTCTACCGTGAAGTTCTGACTCGCCGGTCTCATCAAGGGAAATGATCGGTTTGAAGTTCAATAATCGGGCGAAAAAACCTTCGAGACGATTTACTCTCCCTCCCCGGACCATGTACTTCAGGTCTTTAACGCTGACCAGGATCTTTGTTTTGCCCCTTAAAGCTTTGGTTAGCTCTACCAGATCTTCGTGGTTGGCACCTTTTTTGAGCTTATGGGCCACTTCCTGAACTAACAGTCCGAGAGAAGTAGAGAGCTGTCTCGTATCGATTACTGTGATTCTCGACTCGTCGACCTCTTTCGCTGCTTCCCTGGCTGAGTCGACGGTCCCGCTCAACGCCCCCGCAATGTGCAAGGATACTATTGAGTCGTAGTGTTCGAGAAGGAAGGAGTAGGTTTCTTTAAATTTACCGACGGAAGGTTGGGAACTGGTCGGATATTCCTCGTCTTCTTCCAGTTCCGCCAGCATGCGGTAGAACTGGTCCGGCGTGATAGTAATTTTGTCGAGGAACTGGTCGGCGCCGAAACTGACTGCCAGCGGTACGGGGTATATCGGAAGCTCGTCTATTACTTCTCTCGGGAGATCGCAGGTCGAGTCAGTAACTATAGCTACTTTCGTAGTCCTTTCGTAAGATGCTTCGTGCTGCTTCTGCATGTCGTCTACTTTCTGGTCCACAACTGTCCCGGTTTTGCCCAGCTCGTACATCAATTCAGCGGGGTTGCCCGTGTGGATGTGGATATGGTATTGACCTTCTCCTCCGGCAATTACGAGTGATTCCCCGTATCCTTCCGCCAGGTTCCTTAGTTCTTCCCTCTTCAGACTTTCGCCGGTTAGAACTACTTCCATGCAGTAGCGGGGACCTGCCACTCCCTGGTCTTCGTCGATATGGCGAGGCGTCTCCTCTTCCAGATCGTCCAGCCTATCGAAAGTGGCCGTTTTTCCTTCTTTTAAGAAAGCTGATATGCCTTCCAGAAAGAGTACAAAGCCTTTTGCGCCGGCGTCAACTACGTTTGCTTCTCTCAACTCCCTCAACCGGGATTTCGTTTCCCTGAGCGATTTGTTTGCAACTTCGAGAGAATCCTCAAGTGACTCGGGAAGGTTCTTCTTGCTGGAGGCGTACTCGTGGAGCGACTGAGCCCATTCCCTCATTACCGTCAGAATAGTTCCTTCGACAGGCTCGTTAGTGGCTTTATAGGCGTGATTTGCTCCTACTTTCATCGCTCGGGCGAACTCGGTTAGCTGGAGGTTGTCTTGCTGGCCGGTAGCTTTACTTATTCCGTTGATGAACTGAGCAAATATTATCCCCGAGTTACCCCTCGAGCTCAATAGAGCCGCCTGAGCCATGTCCCTGCTGACCGCGCTAACCGAGCTGTTCGGCTTCGTGTTTTCAGCTATCGATCGGAGGGTTTGAGCCATGTTCTTGCCTGTATCACCGTCTGCTACAGGAAATACGTTTATGTCGTCGAGGGTCTTTCTTTTCTCGACGACCTTTTCCGCTCCTTTTGCGAAAGCGTTGTAGAGCTTTCTCCCGTCTATTACTGGCCCGTTATCTTCCATTTTATCATACCTACCTAGGAAAAAACGTTATTTAACCCTAGTTACTGCCTATAGCAGTTATTTCCTAAAGAATTATACGTTCGCTAAGGTCAGAAATAAATGATTAGTTAACGTCAGCAAAGGATAAGGTTGGAGATAGTAGACCCCTGCTTTGTTGGTGCGTGCTGCAGTCCTTCCCGCCGGTCAAAAATTTCGCCGCCGTTGAGTCACTTTCGAGTTGAGATAGGTAAGAACCATATGATAACATCATGTTACGGAACCTTCCGGGAGGTGATAATGAAAAAACACCAAGTTAAGGTCTCAAAAATTGAAAATAAAAATTCTCCATGGAGGTTAATAATGAAAAAATCGAGTCGTACTTTTACCGGTATTTTGTGGGTTGGATTAATGGTTCTGCTCCTTGTAGCGCCTCAGGTATCTGCCGAGGATGAACTGGCCGAAGACCAAATTCTGGATGTAGGGGTAGCGGCATCCGATTTAAATACTCTGGACCCTCACCTGGCAGTGGGGACCCAGGACCGGGGTGCAGTGGAAATGGTGTTCAACGGACTCGTTCGGTTTACACCGGGCGATATGGATCCGGAAAAGATAGAACCGGACCTCGCGAAAAGCTGGGAAGCATCCTCCGACGGACTCGAGTGGACTTTTCACCTGCGGGAAGGCATCATGTTCCATCCCTTCCCGGGCCAGCCTGATGGCTACGAAATGACCAGTGAGGACGTAGTCTACTCTATAAAGCGTGCTGCAAACCCTGAGACCTCTGCTTATTCCGGAAGCTACGATAACCTGGATACCGTTGAGGCGGTGGACAAATATACGGTTAAGCTAACACTGAACAAACCCGTGCCCTCGCTCCTCGGTCTGGTTTCCGATTATTCAGGTGGGTTCATCGTTTCCAAGAAGGCAGCAGAGCAAATGGGCGATGACTTCACTACTCATCCGGTAGGAACTGGACCGTTTGCATTTGAAAGTTACGTTCCCGGTCAGAAGGTAGAATTTGTAAGAAACGAAGGCTATTTCCGGGGAGAGCCAATCCTCGAGAAGGTGGTCTGGCGTTACATGCCGGACATCAGCAGCAGGCTCTCCGGCCTGAGGACGGGAGAGCTCGACCTGATAGAAGGATTGAGGAAACAGGCCTGGCTGGAGAGGGTAGACGGATACGAAGGTGTCGAACCCGTGGTCTTCGGTCCCGGGGAGACGGTTACTATGCACTTCAACCTTACCAGAGAACCTCTGGACAATATAAAAGTTAGAAAAGCAATCGTCCACGCACTCGACAGGGGCACCATAAATAGTTTTTACGGGGATGCCATCACCACTCCTCTATACTCTCCTATTCCCACTAATTATCTCGGGGGGCTGACTAAGGAGGAGGTAATGGCAGATGACCTGGCCTACGAGCAGGACCTGGATGGAGCAAAAGAATTGATGGAAGAAGCCGGCTACCCGGACGGATTCGAACTGGACGTCGTAATTACCGAGAGGGAGAGCTACAACAAGACACTGGTTGTAGCCCAGGAGATGTTGAAAGAGATAGGTGTCGATATAAACATAAAGCAGGTAGACCATTCGGCTTATCATTCCCAGATTCGGGATGACGTTAATCCCATGGTTATCTACGTTTGCGCTCGGTTCCCCACCGCGAACTCGATTCTGACCCAGTTCTACCATTCCGCCTCCGTAGTGACGAAGCCCACGGCGATCACCAATTTCTCTCACTATGGAGACGTGGATGCTGACGGGGACGGGGCTATTGACAACGTCGATAAGTTAATCGAAATAGCACGCACGGCGGATGATCCGGAATTCCAGAAAACCCTCTGGGGTGAGACACAGAGAGAAATACTGTCCGACGTGGCCGCTTATCCCATAACTACGCTGGGCTTTTCGTTCGCCAAAAACCCAGCGCTCGAGTGGGGATACGATCTCGCTTCCACGCTTGCACTTACGCCGCAGATCAAGTGGAATACCAAGTTGCTGGCTCAGTAATGCCGACTCATTTGAGTCTTGCGGGAGGGGTGCGTCCCCTCCCGTTTTTCCTTTCACTCCGGTGATGAGATGACTTCGTATATAATTAGAAGGCTGTTGGTCGCTATTCCTACCTTGCTGGTGGTATTGACTCTGGTTTTTTTACTGGTTCGGGTGGCACCGGGTGATCCAGCCACGGCAGTTCTGGGGCAGCAGGCATCTAGAGAAGCGATCGAGAACCTCAGGACCAAAATGGGGCTGGATAAACCCCTGTGGAAGCAGTATTTCGAATATCTTAAAGGTCTGGTCAACGGGAACCTCGGGAAGTCGTTGATTACCCGGCAGCCTGTCGGATCCCAGGTGCTACATGCGCTGCCCTATACGCTGGAGCTTACTGCAACCGGGGTGGTTCTGGGTTCGTTGCTCGGAATCCCCCTTGGGATTTTAACGGCGGTCCACCGCAACGCGATAATTGACTATCTTGGCCGGATATTTTCCCTGGCGGGACTGTCGATTCCCGCCTTTTACCTTGGAATTCTCCTGATGATGCTTTTTTCTATTCAGCTCAACTTGCTCCCTACCGTCGGTGGAGGCGAGCAGGCTAACGTAATTGATCTTCTCTACCATCTCGTCCTGCCGGGGCTGACTCTCGGGTTGATCATGACTGCCTACGTTACCAGGATGACCCGATCTTCGATATTAAATATTTTGAACCAGGACTACGTTTCCACCGCGCGCTCTAAAGGACTTAAAGAGCGGGTGGTGATTTACAAGCATATACTGAAGAACGCCCTCGTGCCCATTCTTTCGGTTCTGGGCGTTTACTCGATCGTCCTGATCGGCAGTTCCGTTATGACGGAGATAGTCTTCAGCAGGCCGGGACTGGGGAAACTCATGGTAATGGCGATGAAGCAGAGGGACTACCTGATGCTGCAGTCACTGCTGACGGTCTACGCCGGGCTGGTAGTGCTGATAAATCTTATGACGGATTTGTCCTACGGAATGGTCGATCCCCGGGTCAGGTACGAATAGGAGGAGATGGTGGAAGAAAGAAGAAGAATATGGCGAACTTTCCGGAAAAACAAGATCGCCGTTGTCGGGATGGTTCTGACAATTGTAATTGGGTTAATAGCGGTTCTTGCCCCCGTAATTTCCCCTTATTCTCCCCTCGAACAGGACGTGCTGAATCAGTACAACCCGCCCGGAGGCGTCCATTTCTTCGGTACGGATAATTACGGCAGGGACGTTATGTCCCGGACGATCTGGGCCTCGAGAGTTTCACTGGTGGTGGGATTCTTTTCGGTTATCTTCGGAATGACCGTTGGCTCGATAATTGGGGTGGTTGCGGGCTACACTGGGGGCTGGGTCGAGGGGACCTTGATGCGAGGTGTGGATATCGGACTATCGTTCCCCACGCTGGTGCTGGGTCTGGTAATTATGGCCGTCCTCGGGGGCGGGCTCGACAAGTTGATCATTGCAATTGGCGTGGCGATGGCACCCCGGTTCGCCAGAATAGCTCACGGACCGACCCTCTCGATTCGCGAGGAGAGCTACATAGAAGCGGCAAAGGCGGTTGGCGCCAGGCCCACTAGAATACTGTTGCGACACATCATACCGAATATTCTGGGAGAAATCCTAGTGATGGCTACACTATGGATAGCTACCGCTATAAGGATCGAGGCAAATTTGAGCTTCATCGGGTTAGGGGTCTCGCCCCCTACACCGAGCTGGGGAAATATGGTTCGGGCCGGAGTCAACCACCTCGTAATGGCGCCCTGGCTTTCCCTCATTCCCGGTGCTGCCATTCTCATAACCGTACTCTCCTTCAACATGATAGGGGATGGAATCAGGGATATTGCCGATCCCAGATTACAGGGTTGAAGGCGGCTCAACCTCCTCTTCACACTTCGTCTTGCCGGACGCTTTCAGTTTTAGCCAGTAATGGCCGTAATTTGGCCTGTTGTCAGTAAGGTAGCCCTGTTCCTCCAGTTGATCTACTGTCTTCGCGAATTTTGGTGAGCTTGGTGAGTCTCTTTTGTCATCCAGTAACAGTGGGGCAAAGTCGAATCTGCCGGTTTCCGATTTGCAAAGACGCTCCCAGATTAAATGTTTTACCTCCGCGACCTCCCATTCGCCGTTTTTTTTAGACATAATTCCACCACCGGATAGAGTATATTTTAGGATTAGGGCCAGGTTTTAACGAGGCTTTCATCGGCGATTTCTTCCTGGGTTGAAGGGTCTGGTAGTGCTAACGCGGTCCTATTTGTTAACGGGTCCTATTAAAAGTCTCGTGCTGGATCTTCTCTTCCGGAATTCCTAAACCGGTGAGAGTTCGTTTAGTTTCCTCGATCATTACGTCTGTCCCGTAAATATAGCACTTACTGACTTTGTCGGGGTGCAATTTATCCCGGACAACGTCGGTGATCAGCCCGACCTCTCCTTCCCATTCAGGATTGGAAGTATTCAGAGCAGTTACCATGCTGAAGTTATTCGAAAGTTCGGACAGGTCCTTAAGATTGCGATATCCGTTGAGGTCATTTTGAGTATTGGCTCCAAAAAAGAGTCGAATGTTTTTATTGGTTCCGTTTTTTAGTACGCTGGTGATCCAGTCTTTTATTGGCCCAATTTTGCCCCCGGCAATAAGTACGATTTCTTCTTCAGTGGCTTCCTCCGCGACCCCGGTAAATTTGAACTCGGAATTACTCTGCTTCACCGTGAACCACCTCCTCTAGACCATTTACCCGAAAACCCTGCATTAAATTACTAACTTATAACGATTGTTATCTTATAATAATTGTTATATTTTGTCAAGCTTTTTCTCCTTTGGGTGAAAATCTTGGTGGAATGGGAAAGTAATGGCAGCTCAGGTGGCTCGGAATAGTTTAGCTCAGTTCTTTCACCAAAATTAGCCGAGGAAGCCCCAGGGCTTGCCCTGGGGAGGAATCGGCTGGTTTTTGTCCAGCAGTCAATCGAGCAGGACTCCTCTATTTTTACCAGAATGCGAAATCAACGTTTAGATTGCCTGCATGCTTTCTCAAGGATCATGTCCTCGATTGACTG
>JAGXKX010000025.1 GCA_018335015.1 Candidatus Bipolaricaulota bacterium | reverse complement strand
AGAGTTAGGATAGAATCGAGAGCTCGGTTGATAAAAATGTTCGACGGTGAGTTAGAAGGTACGACGCCGGCGGATCTCGAGATCGCTCCCAGGAGCAGAACCATCATAGTCCCTGCAAACAAGGAGTGAAAAAGTACAATTCACACAATTCTTTCAGCATCGGCGGATTTATCCTTCTGGCACAAATAGCTGTTCTCCCCCTTACCTGACTGCCGGATTTCGACTATTGCTGACTTTTAAAGGTTAAATCAGTTGCCAGGTAAGGGGGAGAGCAGCTGGAAAAAGATATAGTTAAAGTGTTCGTGAATTAAGTTTCGCTCTCATACGATGGAGAAAGAATTGAGATCTAATCACTAATTGTACTAGTAGACCGCAACATCTGAACTAAAACTTCAACTAACGTCGATAACTGCCTCATCTATAACGACCCGGTCTGCTGTCATGTCTACGTTACAATCAACTCTCCCGGCGTCCGCGTCCCGGTTGATCCTAGCGACCTCAATCGTCTGTAGTTTTATCTCGCTCTTATCCATCGAAACCCTTACGTAATGCAACGAATCACCTTTTGCCTTGCGGGAGAAATCGAACCTCGAAGATAAATTACCCGTCGGAGCACCGCCACCGCCGGTAACCACGTAAGTCACTCCGTTCTTGACAGCCCGTTCGTAAGAATGAACGTGTCCGTTAAAAACCAGGTCCACTCCGTGCTTTTCGAAAAGCGAGCCCCAGCTATCCGCCAATCCGGCGTCCACTCCTTCAGAGTAGACCGAGGAGTAGATCGGATGGTGAAATATCACTACGGTAACCGGTTTCGTATTATTTTCAAGCTCTTCGACCAGCCACTCGCGTTCTTCCAGAAAATTCGACAGACCCATCTGGTCCGCGTTGGAATCCAGGACGATAAACTTAGCTCCTCCGTGCGAGAAAGAATACCATTGCTCGCCGTAGTCACCGCCTCCCTGGGGCAACCCAAATGCATCATAATAACTTTCGTGGTTCCTCTCGTGATTGCCCAGCACAGGGAGGATTGGAGTGGATTTGCTGAACGGCTTGATCGCCCAGAAGAAATCGGACCAGTTGTTGGATACCGGACTTTCAACCAGATCTCCTGTATGGATAATGAACGAAGGATCGAAAGGATCAAGTGCCATTTCGGAAGCGACCAACCTATGTCTTCCGGGACAGGTTCTGGTATCGCCGTAAACGAAAAAGGTAAAGTTACTGGGATCATCCCTCGGATTTCCGAAGTAATTGACCCCCCGGTCCCCGGAGTCCTTCCCGATACTGTAGACGTACTCCATCCCCGGTGTCAGCCCATCCAGCTCGACGTGGTGGAAAAGACCCCCTCCTTCCTGCTCCCGAGCACTCTTCCTCAATTCCTCGTTCTCGAGGTAGAAATCGGCCCTTTCGTAATTCAGTCCGCCGATATAACCCTGATCGGATTTCCAGTTTACTACGACAGTCGAGCCATCCTTCAGCGTGAGATAAGGACCCCAGAAAGACTCGTTAAGCTCCCGCCCCTCAGCGGAAAGAACAATTGAACTTAAAACTAATGCAAGCACAAAAGCCCAGAAAATAGTCAGCCCGGACCTTTTGGTCGCAAAACTTTCCGATTTCATGTTCTCACCCCGGTTAAAAACCCTAGAATTAAAAATGTGGGATACAGGTAACTACTTATTCTTAGTTGTAGCATCGGATCTCTGCTCAAATTCCGGCTTGCTCTTCAATTCACCCATTAATTTGTACATCCTCTGAAGCGACATCAGCCAGGAGAGGGTCGATTCCGCTCCTTCGTTTTCGTTGACGCGGGAAGGATGTAAACCGTCCCTGCATCCCCCGCTCCGAAAGTCGTACAGAGTAACACCAAGGTCGTTTTTACCTAAAAACCAGTTGAAAGCTATGTAAATGTTCTCCAGGTATTCCCCCGATTCCGTCGCTTTCCAGGCCTGCCAGTTTGCATCTATCAAAGCGGCAACCTCGACCGGCTGCTGGTCATAATCAGCCTTATCTTCCCCTCGCACGAGCCAGCCATCGTTACCAATTAAAGATATAATTCCCCTGCTGGAATCGGTTTGAATCTCCATTAACCAGCGAAGGCTTTTCAGCCCCCAGTCCTTCATCTTCTGGTTCGAGGTAAAGTCACCCCAGCATATAAGTGCCTGTGGCAACCGGGCATTTTCGTAGGTAACGCTGTCCTCGGGCCAGATCCAGTCGTCGGAAGAATTTTCTTTGAACCTCTCAAACAATCTATCCGCCAGAGACGATCCCAGTAATTTCGTGTTCCTGTCTCCTTCGAACTTGTCGAGATATCTCCTGATTCCCAGGATCGAAAAAGCCCAGGCACGAGGAGAGGTAAAATCGTTAACCGAGTCCACTGCCTGATGAAATAGCTGGTTCCCATAGCCCACCAGTGATTCGTTCGGCCTCTTTTTAATCAAAGTACCCGCCGCCCAGACCAATCTCCCGTGGGCATCCTCGGTTCTTTCCTCCCGCTCCCACTGCCTGTCAAAAGATAGGTAGTTCCGCGCCTGGCCGGTCTCGGGATCAATGGCTGAGCCAAGGAACGATAGATAGGTCCTCAGCAACTCCAGGGCGGAATCCTCGCCGAAAATCTTCCACTGATCGAGAGCGACTATTGCTCCCCGGGCGTTGTCGTCGGTCGTATAACCAAATTTTCTGTTTGGGACGGTATAAGAAGCGTGTTGATAGATACCCGTGTCATCAGTCAGTGTCCTCAAGTAATCCAGCTTCACCTCCGGCAAATCGGGGAGGCTATCGCTGGGGTCGATCTGCTTACCTGAGGATACTTTGACGTCTTTCTTGTACTTATCAATCGCCTCGTTATACTTCTCCTGGTATTTAGACGCCACCGAATGCCAGATCATATCCCTGCCGAACTGATAGGCACTTCGCCTCATGGATTGTCGTTTCCCTTCGTTTGCCAGGAGGTCTATAATTGCTTTCCCCGTTGCGTCCGGGTCCTCGAACGGAACGAGTTTTCCCCTGCCGTCAGCCAGCAGCTCTTCAGCATACCAGTAGGGTGTGGATACCACGGCATTACCCAGAGCCACCGCATAGGCCAGAGTACCCGAGGAAATTTGTTCTCTCGACAGGTAAGGAGTGAGGTAAATATCGCTGGTCACCAGGTATTTCTTGAGTTCGTCCAGAGGAACGAACATCTCGTGGAATACCACGTTATTCTGAAGCCCT
The DNA here is from genome assembly GCA_018335015.1 of Candidatus Bipolaricaulota bacterium. Classification (GTDB taxonomy): domain Bacteria; phylum Bipolaricaulota; class Bipolaricaulia; order M55B111; family M55B111; genus JAGXLP01. Next base: position 16,628 of record JAGXKX010000025.1, on the reverse strand, counting down.
TTCTCCCTTACCATCCGCTCCAGGTTCAACCTATACTCTTCACCTTTTTCCTTTTTTACGTGAGGGTGGGTCGCCCCCAGAACTATATATAGCGATTCGGGAAATTCTTTTGCGACCTGTTCCATGGCTTCAATTGCCACTTCTATACCCTTATTGGGGCCCAGCAGACCAAAGGTAAGGATTACGGAACGACCCTCAATTTCGTAGTCCTCCTTGTAATAAGACGTATCCAGAAAAGGCACGTCGGGCGCTCCATGGGGAATCATCGAAACTTTGTCCGGCGGTACGTCGTAGACGTCCCGAAGTAGCTCTTTCCCTTTATTGGCGAGCACCACGACTTCCGTCGATAGATTACATACCTCTTTAAGGACCTCCCGCTGGTGGTCAGAGGGGTTTTTAAGAATAGTATGTAGCGTGGATATAACGGGTTTTCTCACCACGTCAAGGAAAGTCAGAAGGTTTTCCCCGTCTTCGCCGCCGAAGATTCCGTACTCGTGCTGAACGTTTACAACCCTCGTGTCGGAGAGATTTACGTAGTCAGCTGCCCTTCGATAATCGAGCTTGTTCTGGGCGTTGATCTCAAATCCCACTTCCGGTCCGTACTCGTAACCCTCGGGTCGATCATTCAGGGCGGCTATATTGACGTTGCCCTTTGCGGATAGTTCCTCACCGTATCTTTGAGAGACGTTCCTGGCCAGGTCGTGAGTAAAAGTCCCAATTCCACATTTTCTTGGCGGATAAGTGGCGAAAAACGTGACGGAAGTCTTGCCAATTTTCTCATCAGTCAAGGCATCATCCCCCCTGTAGTTAGAATCAATGAAACAACATTTAATGGCCTAATTTAACCAAACGGGTTATTGTCCGAATACTTAAAAGTAGGACAGATTAGTTAATGAGAAAACCAACCTACAACAAGTAGAACAGTCAAATCTGCCCTAACTTTCGACTAGAGCCATGCTAATTTAGCACGCCAAAAGATAATGCAAGAGATCGTCGAGATCGGCCGTAGCTACACCTACACTGGAGTCAGCAGCTCCGTAATAGATCCTCAACTTTTTATTTCCCTCTTCCTCTTCAATTATCGCTCCAGTAGGGAATACGACACCAGGAACGTCACCCCTGTACTCGTAATCCTTTCTTGGCCCCATTACCCAGGGGTCAACCCTTTTGATCATTTTAGTCGGGTCCTCGTGGTCCAGCAATGCGAGTCCGACTCTGTAAAGGCTTCCTGAAGCCGTCTCTCGGACCCCGTGATAGATAATCAACCATCCTTCCTTCGTTTCAATGGGCTGGGGACCAAGTCCGACCTTGGCATCGTCCCACCAGCCACTTCTCCTGGTTAATAATATTTCGTGCTCTCCCCAGTGGACCAAATCGGGAGAAAAAGATATCCATATATGTTGCTCTCCCCTGACTATCGGCCGATGAATCAACACGTACCTTTCACCGAACTTCCGGGGGAATAAAGAGGCATCCTTGTCTTCCGGCGATAACATAACCCCACGTTTGTCAAAAGTCTCGAAGTCTTCAGTAAAGGCAAGAGAAACCTGCGGTCCTGCAGGGGAAAAGGAAGTATAGGTTATGGCGTACTTTTCGCGAGGTTCTAACCATACTATCCTGGGGTCTTCTAACCCCCACTGTTCCTCGTGAAACTCCTCCGATCGGGATAAAGTAGGATTCTGATCGATTTTCCAGTCCGTCTTTCCATCCTTGCTCCGTGCCACCGTCAGGTGAGAAAACCCCCGGCAGTCTTCAACACGGCAGAGTAATAAAGTCTCTCCATCGACCTTAGCAGCACCGGGATTAAAGACGGAGTTTACGACATAAGTCCATTCATCCGCATCTAAAATTGGATTTCCTTCGTATCTCTCAAAAATTTCCGTCGGATTATTGTTCAAACAAAAATTCATTAGATTACCTCACAAAAATTAGTGTCAATTGATAAAATTATATCTAGAACTCCAACGTATTCCAATCAAACCCGAGAAACTATTGACAATAAGTGTTCTGAGAGACCGGAAACTAGCTACTTTTGCGTTGATATTTAACTTACGAGAGATTATATTATTTTCCGAGGTGATTTTCCTGGTTCGCTACAGAGATTTACTCGAATTTATCGACGAGATAGCTCCACCTCACCTGGAGTCCGACTGGGACAACTCCGGGGTCCAGGTTAATCCTGACCAGGAAAATATTAGTAAAATACTGATCGGCCTCGATCCAAACTTAGAACTAATAGATCAAGGTGTAACCAGAGAAGCGGACCTGTTGCTAACCCATCATCCCCTTATCTTTTCCCAGCTGGACAACTTAAATCAGGGAACCCTGACGGGGGAAAAGATATTCACATTGATTCAGAACGAAATAGGGTTGATTTCCATCCACACCCCGTTTGACCAGTCGAAACGTGGCTTATCTCAGGGGCTGGCCGAAAAACTTGATCTCTCTTCCACGAGACCGTTAACAAACTTGATGACGAATAAACTATTCAAGCTGGAAGTATTCGTCCCCGAATCGGACGAGGATTCAGTTGTAAAAGCCCTCACAAGCGCCGGGGCGGGAAAGGTAGGAAACTACGAAGAAAGTTACTATCGTTTGGAGGCGGAGGGCAGGTTCAAACCACTGGAAACGGCCAACCCTCAGCGAGGTCAGGAGAACAAGTCCGAGTCCACGAAGGAAACAAGGCTCGACTTTCTTGTCGACCCTAAAACTAAAGGCCGGGTGATTTCGGCCCTCAAACAATCCCACCCTTACGAGGAACCCGGATTCTCGCTGGTGGAAACGGAAAGACCCGAGCCCGGAGTCGGCCTGGGTCGTATAGGCAGGTGGGATTCCTCTCGGGGAACCAAAGAAGCCAGGTCCTATGTTGCCGAGAAATTGGAACTCGACGAGGACGTAGTTACGGTCTCCGGAACTCTTTCGAGCCCCGTAAACTGGGTGGCGTCCTCTCCCGGTTCCGGAGGGGCAGTTGTTAAGCCAGCTATTAATTCAGGAGTCGACCTACTCATCACCGGTGAGCTGGATTACCACGAAAGACTGGAAGCCCGCGAGCGGGGTCTGACCGTAATAGAAGTGGGACATTACCACTCGGAAAAGGTTTTTATTCCCTGGACGAGGGACCTCTTGCGCGAGCGGTTCCCCGGAGACGAGTTACGAATGGAGTTTCACGAGGAGGGTATTTAGACTTGAATAAAAACGTAAAAAAGCTCCTTGAGCTTCAGGAGATAGATAACACTAGCCGGGAAAAGGAACTCAGAATTGACAAATTAAAGCAAAGGAAAGATAACCTAAAAGAAAAAATTGAGGGGTTAAAGGAAAAGGAAAAGGAAAGAGAAGAAAGGCTTGAAACCTTAAAAGAAAAAAGCGAGGAAAAGAACCGGGAAGTAGACGAGCTCCAGGACCAGATCGAAAAGTACCAGAAAAGGTTGGACGAAGGAATTATTAGCTTCAAGGAAACCGAGGCGCTCGAAGAGAAAATTAAACACTCCACCGATAGGATGGAGAAGCTAGAAGACGAAGCTATCGATATAATGATGAAAATAGATAAGACGGAAGAAGAAAGGGCGAAACAGAAAACGGAAACCAAAAAAGCTATTAACGAAAATAACGAGGAAATAGACGAACTGGAAGAGAAAAAAGAGGAGCTAGCCGAGGAACTTCAGGAACTCGGACAAGAAAGGGAGAGGGTCGTGCAAAAGATACCTGATAGGTTGATCGATCAGTACGACCGACTCAGATCTACAAACAACAATCCCGTGGTCAAGATCAAGAACGGAGTCTGCCAGGGTTGTCAGATGTCCGTAAGCAAAAACACCGTCAAGCAGGCGCGCGATTCCCAGGGGATAGCCACCTGTGAAAATTGCTCTCGAATTCTATACGTCGGTTAAATATCCCGGCGGACACGGCTAGCTTTATAATCGTACTGGTTCTGGGGGTTATTAGCCTGGTACCATTACCTGCACTTTCCATTTCCCTTCCGGACAAAATCGGCAGGCTCAACGACTACGGCAATGTTCTCACTATAGAGGATCAGAGGACACTAAAGGAAAAAATCACCCAGCTAGAGGACGAGGAAATTGGGCTAAACCTACTCGTCTCTACCCGCGATCCTTATCTCAATCCTGATATATTCGCCTCTAAAATTAGGGCCAAGTGGGGAATCCGGGAGGAAAGGAACGAAAACTTTATCGTATTCGTTCGGGAGGAAGGAAGCTGGGCGGTCCGAACCTTTTTTACCACGTCCCTGTTAAACCTTTTCTCGGCCGAAGGCCTTAAGGATTACCAGGAAAGGTTGAGAAAAAAGGCAAGCAGCGGGGAGATCAGAACCGGAACTATTTACGCCATAAACACAGTTTACAGGAAAGCTTTTCCACCTAATAAAGAGGAAACGAATCAACCAGCAGAGGAAGCCGAGGGCCTGCCCCTGCTGTACACGATAATTGGCGGGACAGCTGGGGGGATTATTCTACTTACCGTACTTATACGCTGGGAAGCTATGAGAAGGTGCCCTCATTGCGGAAGTAGATTGACCATATCTCGCGTAAATGACGAATTTACGGAGGAAACTATCAAGAATTGCCCCGAATGCGGGTATAGTGAGTCGGAATGACGGAGGCGTAGGAAGTTGAAGGGTCTCGATTATCCAACTGAGACGATAAAGAAGGCGGGTTGGACTGCAATATTCACGGTTTACGCCGGAATCATATTTTACGGTTCGATTTATCCCATCCAGGAAGGCCCTCCCCTCATTACCGTTCCCGGCGCCGACAAGCTGATTCACGCCGGGGAGTTTGCCCTATTTACGTTGATCGGTTATCGAACGCTTAGCTACTATTCGAGGGGAAAAGAAAGTAAAACAACCCTTATCTTGCTCTCAATGTTTTACGGGGGTTTGACTGAACTGGTCCAGGCGTTCCTACCCTACAGAGGGGCTTCCGCAATCGACTGGTTTGCCGACATCTTCGGAGTAGCGGTGGGCCTGCTTGTAATAGTGGTAATTAAAAAATGGAGAACAAAAAAGGAGTGGACTTATACGGAACCCAACTAGCTAGGGCGGGTGGATTCGAACCACCGGTCCAGGGACCAAAACCCTGTGCCTTACCACTTGGCCACGCCCTACTACTGAATAATATGTTACATCCCGGAGCGGCTGACCTTAACGGTACAAACCGCCCCGCGCGTGCTAAAATTCGTCAGTGAAACTCAGGTCTTCTATTTCCGTTTCCTCTTCTTCCTCTTCTTCCTCCGTTTCCTCGGTTTCTTCTACGGGCTCCTCGGCAGTTTCAAGATCTTCGTCTTCTTCCGCTTCTTCGCCAACTTCCTCCCTGTACTTCTTTAGTACTTTCTCTTCCAGCTCCAACCTGAAATCGTTGTCTATGGGATGGGCGGTATCGCGGTACTCGCCGTCCCCAACCTCTCTGCTCGGCATAGCTACGAACAGGCCGTTGCTACCTTCGATAACCTTCACCGAATGAATGATGAATACGTCGTCAAAAACGACAGAACAGAACGACTTTAGGTTCCCTTCGTCCTTCATCGGTCTTATTTCGACTCTAGTGATTTCCACGGTAAAACCTCTCCTTTTGTCTATTCTTTTAGGTTGAAAAATGTTATCACACGGTTGAGCCTATTTCAACAAAGGAGATACAGTCACTGAGATCACGGCCTAAAACTCGATATTGTGATCGCCAAGATCAATCAAACTCAGTTCTTTCACCACCGCCATACTAATTTTAGGACTTACCAACCACCCCATGCCGCTTACCTGGCAACTGATTTAACTTTTAAAACTCACCAGTAGACAAAATCCGGCAGCCAGGTAAGGGGCATGGGGTGGTTAACCAAAAATGAATTCCTCGTTCATGAATTACGACTCTCTTTCAGACAATGGTAAAAGAACCGAGTTAGAGGCTATCCTCCACTGGACCAAGTTGAGCAATGGTTGCAAAGTTTTACTTGAACCGGATAATTTCAACCATGTCACGAATTGGAAAGGATTACAAATCGAAATTTATACCAATTTTCAAGCGAGGAGGTTACTTAATAATGAAACTTTATACTACTGGGGAAGTTGTGGGGCAGGAGATTGCTAGCAACCTCGGTTTGGTCCGCGGCAATACTATCAGGGCAAGAGGTTTTGGCAGGGACATAATGGCCGGTCTGCGTAATATCGTCGGGGGGGAAATCAAAGACTACACTGAAATGCTGAACGACGCCAGGGACGAAGCAATTGAACGAATGGTAAAGGAAGCGGAAGAGTTGGAGGCAGACGGAATCGTAGAAATACGATTCACCACGTCTCAAACGATGGGTAACGCCGCGGAGATCCTCGCTTACGGCACGGCTGTCAAGTTCGAGTAGAACTACCATCCCGGCTTAAGATGGACGATAACCGGTCCGCGATCGTTGAACCAGTCGATCCCCTCCATTAGAATTGACTGTCAATTATTGGTTTCCGTTGGTGGATTCTTCTATCCCGTTTTTAACACCGGCAATCAAGGAGAACTATGTTTACCTTAGGGTTTGATACGGCTACGGACGTGGGTACAGTTGGCTTAATTGACGGAGAGGAAGTTATAGGGGAATTCACATTTGGCGCCAACGAAAGTCAGTCTGAAAAGTTGCTTCCTTCGATCGATCTGTTGCTGGAAGAATCGAACCTTGATATAACGGACGTGGAAAAAATCGGTGTTTCAAGAGGGCCGGGCTCCTTCACGGGTCTAAGAATTGGTATCAGCACGGCTAAAGGGCTCGCGCACGGCCTGGGCATCCCTCTGGTAGGCGTTCCGTTAACGACTTGTTATTATACCAGAGTAGAGCACTTTCCCGGACCGGTATATGCACTGATAAAGGACAGAAGAGATCTGGTTTATTACGCGGGGTTCGACGAAACTGGCGAAAGAATAGGTGAAGAGGAATCGGTCTCTATCGGGGAAATCGTTGAAAAGATAGGTCTACAAAAATATAATCCAAGCGAGCAGGTGTTGCTGATCGGAGATGCCGTGCCAAGACACAGAAACAAGTTGAGCAAAATTGATAACACGATATTATCGGAGGGAGAATTAAACTATCCTTCGGGCCTTCAGGTAGCTTTTTTAGGTAGAAATATTAGCGCGGGCGAGGACGAACTGGCCTCCCTGGAACCACTTTACGCCCAGCGACCAATCGCGGAAGTGAACTGGAGCCAGTCATGAATTGCTCTACAGACGTTGGGGAATTAACTTCCCCGATCTAAAAGATAACCTGGGTAAAAAATAGAAGTTTCCCAAAATTTAGATAAAATCAAAATATAAGGTGATAAAGATGGCAAATAAATGCGAAGTATGTGGTAAAGGGTCGAGTTTTGGTAACGACGTAAGTAATTCAAACCAGCGAACGAGCAGGAAACGAAAGCCAAATCTGAAAAACGTCAAGGTGTGGGAAAACGGAAAGAAGGTTCGAAAGACCGTCTGTACTGATTGTATTAAAAGCGGAAAAGTAAAGAAGGCTATTTAACCTGGTGCCAAGGGCGGGAGTCGAACCCGCACGGTCCAAACGGACCACGGGATTTTGAGTCCCGCGCGTCTGCCAATTCCGCCACCCTGGCTGGAAGATAAGTATAGTTCGATCATTCCGGCAAGTCAACCTTCCCTGCTGTATCCCAGCAGATCGAACAACTAACACGAGGATTTATTATAATGCATTATCTACTGATTAGAGGGCTTTCTCACGAAGTAGGGGTAAGAGATATAATTGGAGCCCTGGTAAACCAAACGGCATTAACCCCCGATGATATAGGAAACGTCGATCACGAGGAGACCTTCGCCGAGGTAGAAGTAATCCAGAAAAAAGGTTCTTATCGGCCGGGCAAGGTAGATTCCGTCGGGCCGGAAACCGTCAATGTCGCTCAGTGGGAAAGGGGGCCCTGGCAAAAACTCAACCACTACATAGAAAAATATCGGAGTCTGGTCCAGTTGGAAAGGGAAAAAGAGATGGAACGACACGAGAGGGAAATAAGGGAAACCAGTGGCAGGGAAAGAGAAAAAATGGGCAGGGCACTGTTACACCTCCGGGGAAAGGACGTCGGCGAAGACCTGGGGGGAAAGAGAATGGTTAAGTTCAGCAGGAACAGAAAAGGGGAGAAACTACCGGAAAACGAACTGGCGGTCGGAGACCTGGTAATGCTCTCAAAAAACGAGCCCTTGAGGGACGACAACCCCACCGGTACCGTAGCTGAACAGACAAGTTACTCCACCACTATCGCCTTCGACGAACAGCCGGAGGACTTTCTCCTGAGTAAAGGCCTGAGGATGGACCTTTACGTGAACGACATTACCTACCAGCGGATGCTGGAAGGACTTGAGAAACTCCCTTTTCATTTCAACCGGGAGCTGGTGGAAAAACTGATCGGCCTCTCCTCGATCGAAGAGGTCAGAGGAACCAATCTTAAATTAACCAATGGCGATCTGGACAGCTCACAAAAAAAGGCGGTTCGAAGAGGGGTCAACACCAATTCGTTTTTCTGTATACACGGACCCCCGGGTACGGGAAAGACTACAACTATTGCCGGGGTTACGGAAGAACTGGTAAAACAAGATGAAAAGATCCTTGCAACCGCGGCCTCCAATACTGCCGTCGATAACATGGTCGAATTCCTTACCGATAGGGAACTAGAAGTTGTCAGATTAGGCCACCCAGCTCGCGTCACCCCGTATTTACGGAAGGTAAGCCTTGATTACAAAATTCAGGAAAATCCTAAGTATCAGAGGTCCCGGGAATTAAGGGAAGAAGCGAAAGTGTTTCAGGACGAGCAGGACTCCTACCAGTTCCCCTCCGGAAGATATCGCCGAGGTATGAGCGACTCCCAGATTCATCAGCTAGCTCAAAAGGGAGCGGGTTCCAGGGGAGTTTCTCGATCCAAGATCAAAGAAATGTCCACGTGGTTGAAATTACAGGAAGAAATAGACGAACTCTACGAACGAAGCCAAGAGCTCGAAGAAGAAGCGATAGACGAAATTATCGACGACTCGGACGTTGTCTGTACGACTAATTCCACGGCTGGCTCCAGTCTGCTCGAGGGCTGGACTTTCGACGTCGTGGCGATCGACGAAGCCACCCAGGCAACGGAACCTTCCTGTCTTATACCGATAAACAAAGCGAGCCGGGTGATTATGGCCGGGGACCACAAACAACTTCCTCCGACGATTTTAGCCGAAGAGGCAAAAGACGAACTCCAGGTAACCGCTTTTGAGAAACTCGTCTCTCGCACCGACAACTCGATAACCGAAATGCTGCTTACCCAGTACCGAATGAACGAGGATATAATGGAATTTTCGAACCAAAATTTCTACGACGGTAAACTCAGTGCGGATAGTTCGGTAGCCGATCACACGCTAGCCGGTTTAATGCCGGACGATTATACGATAGGTGAAGCCGGACCGTCGTGGTTCTTCGAAGCTCTTGATCCAGAACGGCCGGTGAGTTTTTTGGATACCGAGATGCTAGAGGCACGGGAGAGACAAAGGCCCGGTTCCACTTCCCGAGAGAATCCAATAGAAGTGAAGATCGTCTCCAGGCTGGCGGACTGGTTAATCGAATATCTACCCGCGAGAGATATTGGAATCATTTCACCCTACGACGACCAAATTGATCTGTTGAACTCCAGCATCCACGAAGAAAACCTTGAAATAAAGACCGTAGACGGTTTCCAGGGAAGGGAAAAAGAAGTAATAGTCATCTCGTTCGTCAGGAGCAACGACGGGAACGAGCTTGGTTTCCTCACGGACATACGAAGATTGAACGTCTCCTTAACCCGGGCAAGAAGAAAATTAATTATGATCGGAGATTCTGAAACGCTTTCCACCCACGAGTCGTACGAAAAGTTGATAAAATTCGTCAAAAATAAGAATTCCTACACCGAGATAACAGATTTGACCTTAACCTGATCGGCCACCACCTCAGGAGGTAGGTTTCCCGTCCGAAATGCCCGGGATACGGTCTTGGGAGCACAGCTTATTTACTATGACCATTCGAAAAGCTTTACTTAAACAAGTAATCCCATAAACGGATTTTTATAAACTCCTTTTTGAAGTACGGAGTCATCAGTACTCCCGCGATGAACCCACCGACGTGAGCCAGCCTGGCAACCTGCCCGGCCGGCTGCCCGACCGCGCGAAGGAGTTCGAACAAAAACCATAGACCGACCATGATGAATGCAGGTATCTCGATAAACGTGATGAAGAAGAATATCGGTACCAGGGTTACTATCCTGGAGTTAGGATAGAGCAGGAGATACGCGGCCATGACACCGGCTATTGCCCCGGACGCTCCGACCATCGGAGTACCGCTACCGCTATTGGCAACGATCTGTAACATGGCCCCGGCAATTCCGGCCAGAAAATAGAAAAGTAAGAACCGAATCGGGCCCATCGCGTCTTCAACGTTGTCGCCAAAAATCCAGAGGAATAACATGTTGCCCAATAAATGAAAGAAACTTCCGTGAAGAAACGTAGAGGTAATGAGAGTAAATAAAATGGGAAATGGTACGGTTGGGGGTAAATCGGTCAAACTCGCAACTTCTCCGGGAACCGCTCCGAATTTAAAGTAAAAATAAGTTTTAGCGGGAACATTCACCACTGTAGCTCTTATATCCTGATTATAGGGGAGGACCCCATGACTTTTCCATTCTGTTAAATTTAAAGTCCGATTCGGTTGGGTATTTAGGGAAAGGGTTAAGATAAAAACAATTACGTTAAGAGCGATTAAGCTAACCGTGACCCACGAGAAACGATAACTCGGCCTACGATCGCGAATCGGGATCAAGGTTCACACTTCCTGGAAAAGTTAATCAGTTTTCGCAAGCTCCTTGAGAGCCTGAGATTTGTCCGCTGAATCTGGAGAAGAAATCCCCATAGATATAACCATTTTCATCCCTTCTTCCACCTTCATGTCCAGATAGGTCACGTCCTCTTCCGGCAAAAAAATAACCCGACCGGTGAAAGGATCCGGTGCAGTGAAAATGTAAACCGTTACCTTATCACCGACATGGTTTGTCACGAACCCCAGAGTGAAGCTTTCAGGTCTGGGATACTCTATGAGAACTACCTCCTTGAAGGAGGAAAAGGAACCTCTGCCCAAAATCGCTTCGGAAATTTCCTGAGCCGGGGGATATATTCTCTTTACTACGGGCAGTTTATTTAAAGCCAGATTGACGTACCTCTGGACCAGCTTACCCAGGTAAACTCGGGATATGAAACCAAGCAGAAGTACCACAACCACCGTGTAGATAACGCTCAACCCGGGAATCCATTCTATACCGAAAAGGCGCTGAAGGGATCGACTGAGCTGGGATCCAAGCACGGTACCCCGGCCAAAGAACCGATCTATTAGATTGTAGCCCAGCCAGAGCAGGTAAACGGTTATCGATATCGGCAGTATCGTAACCAATCCGTCAATTAAGATGTCTCGCAGCTTATGGAAGAAAGTTGACAGTTTCATCCGTCTGGACACCTGGCCACCGGTTTAATTCTGTACGCTAAATAATAACAAAAACAAAGGCCTCCACAGATCGGAGGCCCTTGAATCCAATAATTTGAAAATTGAGGTAAAAATAATTCCGGACGGAAGAGATTAAACTATCGCCTCTTCCGTATTTTTATCGAATATATGTATGTAATCCATGTCGGCAAACAGGGTTACGTCCTGGTGAGGCTCGATGTCTACCCTGGGGTCAAGCTGGGCAACGATCTCCTGGCCACCGACCTCCGCGTGAACAATTATCTCGTCTCCGAGCGGCTCGGTAACCAGTACGTGGGTATCGAAGCTTTTGGTTTCGTCCCCTTCGTGGACGGTCTGCTCGGCCGTTAGGTCTTCTGGTCTTACGCCGAACGTTACCTCTTTTCCACTCTTTCCTTCCACTGGATCGGTGATCTTGTCAGGCAACAAGAGATTAAAGCCGTCACCTTCAACGTATACATTCCCGCCCTCTTCCTTTATGCGAGCATCCAGAAAGTTCATCGAAGGACTGCCTATGAAGCCGGCGACGAATTTATTGCTCGGGTAGTCGTAGATCTCCTGGGGTGCAGCGTACTGCTGGATTACACCTTCGTCAATTACCGCTACTCTGTTACCGAGGGTCATCGCTTCCACCTGATCGTGGGTTACGTACATTGAGGTCGTTTCCAGATTGTGGTGTAATTCCTGGAGCTCGGCCCTCATCTGGACCCTCAGTTTGGCGTCGAGGTTGGACAAAGGTTCGTCGAACAGGAACACCTTCGGGTTTCGGGCTATTGCCCTTCCTACTGCTACTCTCTGACGCTGTCCTCCGGAGAGTTCCTTCGGCTTGGAATCAAGCTTGCTGTGTATTCCCAGCAGTTCGGCCGTCCTGTTTACCCTTTCCTCGATCTCGTCTTTGGGCATTTTCCGGAGTTTGAGTCCGAAGGCGATGTTATTGTATACATCCATGTGAGGATAGAGGGCGTAGTTTTGAAATACCATTGCTATATCCCTGTCCTTAGGAGGTACGCCGTTTACGACTCTATCGCCAATGTAAACTTCTCCCTCGGTGGGCTCTTCCAGCCCCGCCACGCACCTGAGAGTTGTAGTCTTTCCACAGCCGGAAGGACCGACTAGCACGATAAACTCCGAGTCTTCGATGGTTAAATTGGCGCTATCCACCGCCGTTAAATCGCCAAACATCTTCGTTACGTTCTTTAACCTTACTTCTGCCATACAAAAACCTCCCGTTAGTCTGGGTTAGTTTCAACCGGGGAAATTTATCTTCCTCGCTTTCAAGACAATAAATAACATAACCACACGATAATTTGGATGCGCCATTGTTAGTGTAACTATTGTTTTTAGACCTTGCAAGTTTTCCGCCGCCTTTCCTTATACCCCAGAGGCGGGGAGTCAGCTTTCGCTGGAAAGGACTCGCGGGTATAATAATGACGCTACTTGCTCGGCCATTACTAATCGTTAGTCCAAAACCCAGGAGGTAACTAAAAATGCCAAAGGCACTATATCCGGGAAGCTTCGACCCAATAACCTACGGTCACCTCGATATAATTGAAAGAGCAGAGAAGATCTTCGACGATCTCATAGTGGGAATAGTCGAAAATCCCAGGAAAGAGACCCTCTTATCGCCAGCGGAAAGAAAGGACCTCGCCCTGGCGTCTCTGGAGGAAGAAGGTATAGAAGTCTCCAAAGTAATTACCTTTGACGGACTACTTGTCAACTGTGCAAAGTCCCACGACAGGGAATCCATAGTCCGGGGACTCAGGGCAAATTCCGATTTCGAATACGAATTTCAGATGGCCCTAACCAACAGGGACCTAGCTCCGAGCATAGAATCGGTCTTTCTCATGACCTCGGGAGAGTATTCTTTTCTCAGTTCGAGCATAGTCAAGGAAGTGAAGGAGCTGGGCGGCGACGTAAGTAGCTTCGTGCCCAGGGTGGTCGAGAATAGGCTTGCCGAAAAATTCTCTATCTCCGATTGACCATTTACTGGTAGTGGACCCACCGTTTGGAAAGTCTCATATTAATAGCCGTTAGGACAAACACAATAAGGAAAAGTATATAAGCGGCGGCGGAAGCGTAGCCGAACTCGAAGTTGTTGAACCCTTTCTGGAAGAAGAACATAACTATTGTCTGGGCGCTATCCAGCGGTCCCGCAGTACCGGCCCATAGCACGTAGACCTGGGTAAAGATCTTAAACGCCCCGATCATTGAAATTATAAGCACGAAAAACGTGGTGGGAGTTAGGAGAGGAAGAGTAACGTGACGAAAGAGCTGTAGCCTGTTAGCTCCATCCACCTTTGCCGCTTCGTAATAGTGCTCGGGAATATTCTGTAATCCTGCTAGAAATAGCACGACCTGAAAGCCGAGGAATTTCCAGACCCCGAATATTATTAACAGGGGGATAGCTAGAGCCGGACTGTTCAGCCAGCGCAAATTCCCCACCCCAAAGAAACCCAGCAAATGATTTACCAGACCGTAATCCGCGTTGAAAAGCCAGACGAACACCGAAGCGCCCGCTACCATCGGGGTTATCCAGGGGAGAAAGAACGCGGTCCGAAACCATCCCCTCAGTCTTAGCTTCTGGTTGAGCAAGATCGCGATAAACAAGGCAATGATCATAGTAAGAGGGGTGCTGACGAGTGCGTAGTAGACCGTATGCCAGAGAGCAGCTCCAAACTCTGGGTCGGAAAATAATTCAATATAGTTCTGAAACCCTATGAAATTTCCGGTGTTTCTGAGAACATCCCAATTGTAGAGGCTAATCTTGAACGACCTTATTATCGGCCAGAGCGAGAAGGTTCCCAGAACCGCGAGTGTAGGTAAAAGATATACGTAGGCCCAGAAAGTTTCCTTCCAGAAGCTCAACTTTTTCAGTTTACGGCCTTCGTACCCGATTAGACCGCTAAATTTATTTAAAAGTTTACTCATAGCTGGTTGCGCCCTAGTTGTTTCCTCCAACGACCCGAACTTCTTTCCAGGCTGAAGCCATGGTTGCAAGAGACCGACTCAGGTGTTCCGGGTCGAACTGTTCCAGAATTATCGGCCCCTCGTAGGTTCTATCCTGCAGAGCTTCTAAAAGCCCGACCAGGTTTAAACTCTCGGATTCCGGCTCGATCTGCTGGTGATCGTTACCTTCTATCACGCCGTGTAGGTGGATATTTATTATCGAATCGGAATTCTCGTAGTAGTGCAGTACCGGGTCCTCGCCCCTTTTCACCAAGTGTCCGACGTCCAAACATCTCCTGTACCCCTCGCTTTTCAAAAACCCCTGAAGTCTTCGCATGTCGGTGAATAAATTCTCCACGGCAATTTTTTCCGGGTCGAGGAATTCTTTCAGTTCCCTCAGGGACTCCTTCGCTTTCTCCAGCTGATCTTCAAATTGTTTAATTTCAAAAAGATGAGTCAACGGCGAGCCCCCAGGGTAGTAAACCGGACTTACGTGGAGCGTGTATAAAAGAGGATCGAGCCTTTCCGCTTTCTCGTAAGTTTCGGCGACCACTTCGACCGAGGCACTCCTGAGATGAGGATTTGTAGTAGCCAGTCTTATGCTCAACGGGAGGTGAACGGAATACTCCAGCCCCTTTTTCGCTTTTAGGTCATTCAGCTCACCGATCTTCTCGTCGTCCAGCGGCAGATTTCTAGGGTACTCCAGTGTTAATTCCACCAGGTCGAACTCGTCCGACGTCCGCCGTATGTTTTCAACCAGGTCCAGATTGGGATACGTCAACGAAGTCGCTCCCAAGCCAAAAGGAATATCTCTGATCAAGGTAACCTCCAATCAAAATGGCGGGAGTATAGAACCTCCCGCCATTCAGTACATTAGTTAGCGTATTTCTCCTCGAATTTGTCCGCTCCTTCTTCGAGTAATCCTTCCGGTTCGCCCTTACCCAGCATAGTTTTCTCGAGAATGTTGCCGAATATATTCCTGACCGTGTACCAATCAGGGTGATGAGGGTAAACGAACCCTTCCTTCATCATCTGGGTCGATGCCCTTCTCTTGGGGTTCTCATCGAGGAAAGACTGCCAATCGTCGGAATTCAAAGCACTTAAAGTAACAGGTATGTAGCCGGTTTTCTCAGCCCAGTAAATAGTCCATTGGTCCTTGGTCAAGAACTGGATATATTCCAGACCGGCTTCGATTTCATCCTCGCTGTTTCCTACTTTGAATACGCCGACGTTGGTTCCCTGAATCATCGAATCACCGTTCGCGGGTCCCTCGGGCAGCGCTGCAGTGTCCCACCCATGGTTCCCTTCGCTTGCCGAAGCTACGTAGGGCGCGCCGGCGGATGAACCTATGTACATGGCGACCTTCCCTGAGCCAAACGGCCCGCTCAAGTAATCCGTTTGATATAGACTGTTTTCCCGGAGATCAGCCAAAAAGTTCAACGCTCTGACCCCTTGTTCTGAATCAATCAACAACTCGGACTTATCGTCGCTCAGAAAACTCCCTCCTGCCTGCTGGTGAAACAGGGAAAATAGCTCCGGGGTCGGACGCAAGCCAAAGCCGTACTGATCCATTTCACCGTCCCCGTCCTTGTCGACAGTCAACTCTTTCGTCATGGCCAGAAGTTCGTCCCAGGTCTTGGGCGGTTCCTCAATAAGGTCAGTATTGTAAAATAGAACCATCGCGCTTTTGTTAAACGGCAAGGTATACATCTTGTCGTGAAACGTGCAGGAATCCACCAGAGCTTCGGGGAGATTGTCGATAGTTTCTTGACTGACCACGCCCTCAAGACCTTTCACTAACTCAGCATTTACGTACTGAATAGTCCAATCTTCGTACTGTTGAGAAGCGGTGGGAAGCTTGCCTGCGGCCGCCGAAGTGGTTAATTTCTGACTTAACTCTCCGTAACCTCCTTGATCAACGAGCTTTACCTTTATACCCGGGTTAGTTTCTTCGAACTGGGCCGTAATATGTTCCAGAGCCTCCTTATGCTCCCTGTGCATCGCATGCCAGAACGTGATCTCGGTCTGGCCAAACACGAAAAGTCCGGTGCTAATCACAAGACTAAAAGCAACTAAAGCTACGATTAATTTTTTTGACATTGCTGCACCTCCGTTATACAAGTTGGTTTCACACTATTCCAACCATCATCTCGTAAACGCTCGGACTCGTTAATAGACCACCTCCCATT
>JAGXKX010000102.1 GCA_018335015.1 Candidatus Bipolaricaulota bacterium | reverse complement strand
ATAGGAAATATGGAAAGCGGAAAGGTTGAAGAGTTATTCTCTCGCATAAGTGAGGACGGATTTCCGGTAATAATCTCGGCCAGGAGGATAATGGTGCAGGGTTCGTACCTTCAGCTGGTACCGCGAATCCTGGTAGTTGGGCTGGGAAGCAAGAAGGGGGTTTCTTCCAGGGAAGTGGAGGCGGCGGTTTCGGAACTTATTGAGGATCTGGGTCTTAGAGAAGAGAGTATTGATAGGTTCGCCACTGTTGACGTCAAAAGAGACGAACCTGGGATAGGAGATTTCGTGGAGGAAACGGGAAGACCCCTGGAAATCGTGGATCGTGATGAGATAAGGCAAAGTGGGGTAGAGTACGAAAAATCCGAATTCGTAAAACAAAGGATAGGAGTTGGTGGAGTATGCGAGCCAGCGGCGATTCTGACTGCAAAAAACGGGAAAGTAATCGCAACCAAAAGAGCGGTGGGAAAGGTAACTGTAGCGGCGGTCGAGGAAAGCTTTACGTCATAGGAATAGGTCCAGGAGACCTGGAACATATGAGTCGGAAGGCTTACCGGATGGTTCAAAAGACGGACGTAGTTGTGGGGTATAGAACGTACGTAGATTTGCTGGAAGAGGTTATTTCTTCCGATCAGGAAATCTTCAGTACGGGGATGAAGGGAGAAGTGGAGCGAGCGGAAAAAGCGATAGAGTTTTCAGGTAACGGTAAAGACGTGGCAGTAGTTAGCAGCGGCGATCCGGGAGTTTATGGAATGGCAGGTTTGATTGTTGAGTTGGTGGAAAAACGTGGTTTGGGTATCGAACCGAAGATAGTCCCTGGAATCACCTCAGCTAGCGCTGCAGCTGCCAGCCTCGGTGCGCCGCTGACGAACGACTTCGCAGCGGTAAGTTTGAGCGACCTACTTACGCCGTGGAAAAAGATAAAGGAAAGACTTGCCGGGGCGGCAGAGGGTGATTTCGTGACTGCGCTATACAATCCCCGATCAAAGAAGAGGAAAGAGCAAATAGAGATCGCCCGGAAGATTTTTTTGCGTCACAGGAATCCAAAAACTCCCGTGGGTATCGTTAGGAGCGCAAAGCGAGGGAAAGAGGAAAAGACGATTGTAGTCCTGGACACTATGCTTGAACCGGAAATAGACATGCTCACGACGGTTATCATTGGTAATTCCCGAACATACGTGGCTGGGGACACGATGGTCACGCCGCGGGGCTACGAATTATGATTCTCGTCGTGGCAGGGACTGGAGACGCGAGGGAGGCCATAAATGTACTGGCAGAACGAGGAAAAGACGTGTTGGCTTCTGTAGTCACCGAATACGGCCTGGAGCAATTGAAAGATCTGGGAGTGGAAATATTGAAAGGAAGAATGGACGAATCCGGGTTTAGAGATTTAATTCGGAAAAGGAATATAAAAATAGTAGTGGATTGTACTCATCCGTTTGCTCTAAAAGCTTCGCAAAATGCGATGGGTGCCTGTCGGAGTTCTAATACAACTTACTACAGGGTCCGGAGGGAGAAATTGGATTACTCAAAGAGGTATTCGGATGTAGAAGCGGTTGAGGTGGAAGACTTCACCGAAGCCGCGGAAAGGGCCAGCAAATACGGGCGGGTGCTTCTGACGGTGGGGAGTGGGAAACTCGAGGATTTTACCGATCGTATAGACGACTGGCAGGGCAGGCTCGTTGCTAGAATTTTGCCCGTCGAGCAGTTTTTGGTCAGAGCTCGAAGGTTAGGATTCAGACCGGACGAAATTTTGGCTCTTAAGGGACCCTTCAGCAAAAAAATGAACGAAGTGATGATACGGGATTACGACGTAGAAGTACTCGTAACAAAGGCCAGCGGTAAAGCGGGTGGGTTGAAGGAGAAGTTCGAAGCGGCGAGTTCGGCAGGTATTTCCGTAATAGTGATAACAAGGCCCGAACTGGATTACCCAAGAACGATTGATGGGCCCGAGGGACTGGAGAAGCTTATGGAGGCGGGAAAGGTGTGAGGTTTCTCGAGTTAAAGAAAGTCGACTTCCTGTTAGGGATTCGAGCGAATACACGAGGTTGATTCCATGTCTGGTAGGCTCTTCGGAGTTGGAGTTGGTCCCGGCGACCCTGAATTGTTAACTTTGAAAGCAAAGAGAATACTTGAAGACGTGGATTATATCTGCACGCCCAAAGCGGAAAAAGGTGGTAAAAGCAGGGCATTCGAAGTGGTAAACGACGCTCTGGATACTCCAGCAAGGGTTAAAGAACTGCTATTCCCTATGGTTCATGACGGGGAAGAACTGAAGCGGGCCT
The DNA here is from genome assembly GCA_018335015.1 of Candidatus Bipolaricaulota bacterium. Classification (GTDB taxonomy): domain Bacteria; phylum Bipolaricaulota; class Bipolaricaulia; order M55B111; family M55B111; genus JAGXLP01. Next base: position 2,914 of record JAGXKX010000102.1, on the reverse strand, counting down.
GGAAGGAAGCCGCCGATGAGATGGTCCGTTTACTTAGTGAAGGAAATGATTTGGCTTTTATCACCCTCGGCGATCCATTGCTGTACAGTACGTACAATTACGTCCTCGACAACCTGGGGCGTGAGGAAGAAATACCGGTGGAGACGGTCCCCGGAATAAACTCAATTGGGGCTTCGGCCGCTCGGTTAAACCTGCCGCTGGCAAAGGGCGACGAAAAACTGACAATTCTGCCGGTACCGTCAGGTCCAGAAGAGCTGGAAAGTATATTGACGGTTCACGAGAACATTGCTTTTCTGAAAGTTTCCCGGAACTACAAATTACTGGTTGACAAACTGGAAGAATTTGGCTTGAAAAGCAGCTCTTACCTGGTCAGTCGATGCGGCCAGGGAAGAGAGGAAGTCATAACTGAGAAACTTGATACCTACCTGGATGAAGAGGTCCCGTACCTATCGGTAGTGATTAGTAAGTCCAGTTCAGCGAGTCCTTAAATGAGGGCCAGCGTTAATCACGTGATTATTCCTAGCGTGAATTGGGTGATATTGCTGAAGTTAAATAAGAAGTTTTGATTTAGTCGGAAACGAGAAAAAGGGGAGCAGAATGATCAGTATAAGTAGATTACTGGGCCAGCTGGAAGCCGAGAGCGACGGACTGAGGTACAAGGACGGGGAGAGCGGACGAAGTGAGGAACAGATAAAGCACCACTCCAGTATGGAAGATGAAAGGCCGGTGGTGGTCTGGAATACTACAAACGCCTGCAACTTGAATTGCGTCCACTGTTACGCTTCTTCCGGCTACAAAACCGGAGAGGACGAATTGGGTACGGAAGAAGCCAGGGAGGTTATTGATGACTTGGCGGAATTTGAGGTACCGGTCATGCTGTTTAGCGGGGGCGAACCGTTTCTTAGACCCGATCTGTTTGAGCTTGGGAACTATTGTTCCAAAAAAGGAATACGACCTGTAATTTCCACCAATGGTACTCTTCTGGACAAACGGAAGGCCGAAAGAGCGGAAGAAGCTGGGTTCCGATATATTGGTGTAAGCGTGGACGGTTTAAGCGTAAAGAACGACAAGTTTCGTGGTAAGGAAGGTTGCTTTGAGCGAGCGCTGGAGGGAATTAGGAGTTCGGTTAAGGCTGGGCTAAAAACAGGGCTACGTTTTACGCTAACCAACGAGAATCTGTCAGAACTTTCCGGGATATTAAACCTGGTGGAAGAAGAAGGGCTTCACAGATTCTGCCTTTATCACCTGGTGTATGCAGGGAAAGCTAATCGGAGTTTGGATGTTCCCCCAACCGAGAAGCGTAAGTTACTGAAACACTATTTTAGGTGGACGGAGGACATGATTTCCGGAGGAAACGAGATAGAAGCTCTAAGTGTCGGGAATTACGCGGACGCAGCGTTTCTTTATTTATATGCGAGGAGAAATAAACCAGAGCTCGCAGAAGAAATCTTAGATTTACTAAAGAGAAACCAGGGGGATGGTGCGGGTGAGACGATAGCCTGTATCGACGCGGAAGGAAATGTGTACCCAAACCAGTTCTGGCGCGATATGACCCTGGGTAATGTCAGGGAAAGTAGCTTTTCCGATATTTGGTCTGACGAGTCAAATCCAATCCTGAAGGGGTTGAGGGATAAGGAGAATTACATTCATGGCCGCTGCAAAGAGTGCAGTTATTTCGAAATTTGCCAGGGAGGCTCACGGGTAAGGGCAAAAGCGATATCCGGGAATCACTGGGCGCCGGACCCCGGTTGTTATTTGAGCGAGGAGGAAATCCATGGAACTTCCTAATATTACTTTCGACGATGCCCCCCGGGTGATATTCTGGGAGGCTACAAAGGCGTGTGATTTAGGCTGTAACCACTGCAGGGCCAGATCTAACCCGGATAGGGATTCAGGCGAGCTCGATACCGAAGAAGTCAAAGATATGTTAAGTAAATTGCAGACCGATGGAAGGATTTCATTTATAGTCACGGGGGGAGATCCTTTAAGACGCCCGGATATATCTCAGGTTATTGAATTCGCTACCGAGTTAGGATTCAGTTCGCATGTAGCACTCAGTTCAGCTAGAACCGTTTCTAAACGAAATTTGGAGGAAATGATGGAGTCCGGCATGACCGGTATAGCTCTGAGCTTAGACGGGTCCAGGGCAAAATTTCACGACAAGTTTCGGGGGAATAGTGGTAGTTTTGAAAAAACCATCGAGCTTGCCAGAACCTGTGAAGAATTGGGCGTTAGTCTTCAAATAAATACAACTGTAACGAAAGAAACGATGGGTGATCTGCCCGGTATCCTTAGTCTGGTCGAAGACCTGGGTGTCTCGAGATGGAGCTTATTTTTCCTTGTACCGACCGGTCGAGGAAGTGAAATGGTAGGTCCATCGGGAAAGAGGATTGAAGCTTTGCTAAACTGGTTAAGTGAGGTATCCAAACGTAAATCTATGTCGGTGAATACAACCGAAGCTCACCACTACAGGAGGGTAAGGATTCAGAGATTGTTGGATAGCGGGCTAGAGTTGGACGAGGTGCTGGGTCGAAAGGATTCAACTCGATCGAAGATTGAAGGCCTGGGAATTCACGATGGCAATGGAGTAATGTTTGTCTCTCATTTGGGGGATGTTCATCCGAGCGGGTTTTTGCCCCTGAAAGCTGGATCAGTTAAAGAGGATGACCCGCTGATGGTTTACAGAAATTCTGGTTTGTTTAAAGAGTTGCGAGATATATCTTTCAGAAAAGGTAAGTGTGGGCACTGTGAGTACCTGGGAGTCTGTGGCGGATCAAGAGCCCAGGCTTATGCTGCCAGCGGTGATTATCTGGCTTCCGATCCTAATTGTATATACCAACCTGGAGGTGCGGACGATAAAATATCCAAATTATCGGGCAAGAAGAACTAGGGCAAAAAACTCAATCAGGAATCT